>CAYSRK010000260.1:0-8967 GCA_964433385.1 uncultured Spirochaetales bacterium | reverse complement strand
GTGCACAAGTATCGAGCGTTCATCGAGGAGACCAAAGTCCTCCAGCCTTTCCAGCAGGTCCATGCCGAAACGGTGATGTGATACTGACTCATCGTATCGGTCCTCACCGACGTGCAGATGGACCCCGCAGCCGGTGCGGCCGACAGCATCGGCGAGGAGCTGCATTCCGCGGTCAGAGATGGTAAACGGCGCATGCCCGCCTACGGCCGCCCTGACCATAACCCGCTCTCCAGCCTCCTGCCGGCGGGCGGTATCTTCTGCAAAACGCACATTTTCGGCAATCCCCTGCTCAATCTCATCCTCGCCCCGATTGCGGCCGGTTACCTCGTAACAGGTCATGCCGCGCAGGCCTGCTGTCTCAAACCCCCTGCGAACTGCATCGAGAGAGCCTTCAATGAAAGAGGGACTCGAATGATGGTCGATCACTGCCGTTGTCCCGCAGCGCACCGCGTCCAGACAGCAGATAAGGCTGGAGAGGTAAACCGATCTCTCATCCAGAGCGCGGTCAATTCGCCACCAGAGCTGCCTGAGCGTCGAAATAAAATCAGGAGTCGGCCCGATTTCGGCCATGATGCCGCGTGACAGTCCCGAATAGAAGTGATGGTGGGAACAGACAAGGCCGGGGTGAACTAAAGCACCGGAGGCATCAATCACCTTATCAGCCGCAGTCCGGCTGCCGGCACCCCTGCCGACGGCACTGATCAGGTCATCGGTGATGACGATGTCGATGTCTTCTGCGGTCTCCGGCCGCCCGAGGCTGAGCAGCGCTTTGTCAACGTGCTTTATCACCGTTACTGCCATACGATCTCTCCTTAAGCGGCAAGATTCAGCTCTGAGGCTCAAGTCCCGTGAGATAGGGGTAATGGTTGAGAATCAGCTCGATGAGTTCTGCTGTTTCTCCGGGCATCAACCCCTCCGGTATTCCGTCGAGGTAGGGGACTTCCGTTACCTCACCTCCGGATTCACTCCTGCAGAAGAGGGTGACACCGTCGCCCGATAAGGCGAATCCCGGATTGGATGACTCCTCCAAACAGGCCCTGGAATTAAAAATTGTAAGCTTGTCTGTGTACGGTTTTCCCTCCCAAGGACAAAAAACGGCACAGTTACCGCACTCATTGCAGAGCGCGTCGATGTGGACTATCTGGAAGGGATTATCGAACATCATCAGCGGACGGACATCAACGGCAACATTGGCCCTGTTCGGACAGACGTCAACACATTTATTGCAGATATAGGAGCACTCGAGACATCTGGCAGACTCGACAGCGGCGAAGCGGGCATCAGGCTCTCCCTTGACCGCCGGCTCCATGAATCCCGTCTTCTTTGCCCTGATTTCAGCGAAAAAGGCATCTTCCGCCGCTTCTAGAGCGCTTTCATCAGGCTCCTTCTCATGATCATGATCGTGCTCATGCTCATGGAAAAAATATTCCTCCAGCTGGGCTTCTTCCTCTTCCGGGCCGATTTCCCGGTCGACGGCAGCTTCAACAGCCCTCCGGGCAGCGGCTATGCAGCGTACCACGGTTGAGGGTCCCGACTCAGCGTCCCCGATCAGATACACACCGGGGATATTCGTCTCACAGGTCTGCTCATCGACTTCAGCCCTGCCGTCCTGCAGGGGAATGCCGATCTGCTCAAGCAGACTCGTATCGACGCGTTCACCGACAGCGGTGATGACCGTATCAGCGTGAATGCTCATCGTCTCCTCGGTCGGGACCGGACGCCGTCTTCCGCTCTCATCGGGCTCACCTAGCCGCATGTTCCGGCAGGTGAGCTCTCCGGAAGGATCAAGCCGCTGCGGTGCGGCGAGGTAGATGAACTTGACCCCGTCTTCGACTGCGTGCTCGAACTCCTCGATATCCGCCGGCATCTGCTCCCGCGTTCTGCGGTAGACGACGGTCACCTCCTTTACGCCGGCGACACTCTTCGCCGAGCGGGCTCCGTCCATCGCAGTATTACCCCCGCCCACAACCACTACGCTGCTTCCGAGTTTCACCGAAGAGGGGTCACTGCGGTGCTGCCGCAGGAAGCCGAGTGCGGCAATTACCCGGGAGTCAGCTCCCTCGAGCTCCAGTTTGTTGTCGATATCAGCTCCGACGGCGTAGAACAGGTAGACATACCCCTCATCCTTCAGTGTCTGCATCGCTATCCGCTGCGGATCAACGCCGTAGACAATCTCCACACCCTGCGCTTCGATATGTTCGATATCGGCTTCTACTGCCCGCAGCGGCAGCCGGTAGGCGGGAATACTGTTTCGGATAATTCCCCCGGCACTCTGTTCCCGTTCAAAAAGTGTAACGGTAAAACCTGCCCTGGCAAGGAAAAAAGCCGCCGACAGCCCGGCAGGTCCTGCTCCTATGACCGCGGCCTTCACCGGAGCATGTTCCGGTTTCTCCCAGATCTGACTGCGGTATTCCGCTTCTCCGAGTTCAGCGGCAATTCGCTTCACCTCCCTGATATCCACTGCCCCCTCGTAATCGATCCGCGTGCAGGCATACATACACTGATGATCACATATCCAGCCGGTGATGTTCGGCAGGGGGTTCTTTTCATAGATAAGGGCCAGAGCCTCGGCGTAGCGTCCTTCACCAGCGAGGTGAATGTATTCAGGGACATCCTGCCTGATAGGGCAGGCTTGAACGCATGGGGCGATATAGCAGTCAGTCAGGGGCAGCGGTGCATGGACCGTGACCGAACCGTACCCTCTTCCCTCTTTTTTATAGAGCGGATCTGCAGCCGCTTCATCGGCCAGGGCTTCCAGCGCAGCGGTATCAATCGTCTCTCGATTCAGCACCTCAGCGCTGATGTCCCGGCATGCTTCCGCCATGGCGAGCATACGGTAGAACCCGCCGGGTTTCAGCAGATCAGTGGCCGCTGTCACCGGCCTGATCCCCGATTCAACAATCTGTTTCACCGAACGGGCCTGGACGCCGCCGCAGAAAGAGACGGCCAGCCTGCCCTCAAACTCAGCGCTCAGGCGCGCAGCGAGCCTGACAGTCAGGGGAAAGAGTGCTCTGCCCGACATATACATCTCGTTTCCGGGAAGTATACCCTGGTCATTAACGGTCCCGAGAGTATTGGAAAGCTTGACACCGAAACCCCTGCCCTGAGCGGCGGCGAGGTTCTGCAGCCGGCCTATCATGGCGAAGGCATCACTGAACTGCAGATCGTGCGAAAAGGTCTCCGGCTTGAGACTGATGTACTCATACCCGAGCCGGTCGAGCAGGTCACGCACTGTCGTATAGGAGAGCAGCGTCGGGTTCAGTTTGACGAAGGTATCGATATGCTTTTCCGTCAGCAGATAGCTGCAGATAGCCTCAATCTCATCCGGCGGACAGCCGTGCATGGTCGATAGTGTTACGGAGGGACAAACCGTACCCGGTATCGCCTCCGCAAGCTTTCTGAGCGCATCACGACGGGATTGCAGAGGTGTGTCAGCAAGAAATTCCTCATCCTCAGCTGCTTCGCGGAGTATCCCGAGATACTCCTTCATCTGCTGCGTTTCGGAAGCATCCATCATGCTGTCGATAAACGTCTGCATGCGGGGAGTTCTTATGCCCTGCAGATCGTATCCGACACTCATATTGAACTCAAACCGGAAGTCGCTCTCTCCCTGCGGTCCGGAGGGGAACAGCGCCTCTGCGACATGGACCATAATCCAGGCTTTAAGGTACTCGTCAAATGCCTGCTCAAGGCTCAGTTCGGTTGACCACTCGACGTTGTACGCTTCATCCCCTGCGTATATGCAGGGTTTGTCTATCGCGAGCGAGTCAAGGATCTGCACCGTTTTCAGCTCAATGTACCGCGCACCGCAGAGATAGGCGGTTATGATATTCTGGGCCAGCTGGGTATGCGGTCCAGCTGCGGGTCCCACCGGAGAAGCGAGACGTCTTGTGAACACCGCTGCTGAAGGTTCGGGGGCACTGCGGTAGAACCGGTCGGCGTGGATGCCGAAAATGCTCGAATCTTTGGCAAACTCCTGCACCGCCCGTTTCAGCAGTACGCGAAAGGGAATCGGGACCATTGTGTCACTCATAGTGTCTCCCTGCTGAAGAAACGAATCGACCGCATCTGCGGCAAGCATGGTCGCCATGACGCGTTCGCTACAGAAAGAACCCTCGCGCAGGTAAAAAAAAAGGGGTCCGCACACTTACCGACTCCCTGCCTGACTACGGGTTTCATCAGTATTGTAAACCCTAATCGCCATCTGTCAACACGTTTGCAACAGATTGCAACAACTTTGTTCCCGTGCTACTATTGCCCCCTGGCGGGACGGGCAGCGTCTGCTTCGGCCGGCATGCTTAAGTAAAGGAAAAATATTACAATAAACTCAATAGTAAAAACTTTATTTAATGTTTTAATAAATTTGTTTGCAATTATTTGATTTATATTGTACTTTAGAGTATCGGAAGGTGCAGTTGAAGCACCGGGTGCGCCCTCAGGCCGCCGTTTGCCGTTTTTTTACCTACGAAGGGGGATAGAGAATGATTAATGTTACCGTGAATGAACAGGTAAGGGACAGGAACGCACAACGCTGCAGAGAGAAGAACATCATACTGCCGACCTTTGAGCAGATGAAGCACCCGGAAAAAATCCCTTCCTTCATAGAGCAGCGGCTGTCGAAAACCGGGCTGTGGGATGTGGACCCGGTAAACCTGTTCCGGATCACGTGGAAAAACGAACCGGTTGATTCAGGGGGAAGGCACGGTGAAGTCAACTGGCTCGAGGTCCCCCGGGCGCTCACCGGGGTAAAAGCCCGTATTATAGCCCTGGTCGGCAAATGGTTTCCCACCGGCGCTCACAAGGTAGGAGCAACCTACGGCTGCCTTGCTCCCGCCCTTGCAGCCGGCAACTTTGACTCGACTTCCCAGAAAGCCGTCTGGCCCTCCACGGGCAACTACTGCCGCGGCGGTGCCTACAATTCCCAGCTGCTCGGGTGCGATTCCATCGCCATTTTACCGGAGGAGATGAGCCGCGAGCGCTTCAACTGGCTCAAACAGGTAGCCGGCGAAGTTATCGCAACTCCGGGATGCGAGAGCAACGTCAAGGAAATCTTTGACAAATGCAACGAGCTCTCCCGTGAGCGGGGCACCGATATTGAGATATTCAACCAGTTCGACCAGTTCGGAAACTATCTCTGGCACTATGAGGTCACCGGGGACGCATTCCTTGAGATCATCGGAAAACTCGGCCTGAGCGCCGACCGGATCAAGGGATACCTGTCCGCCACCGGTTCGGGCGGAACCCTTGCCGCAGGTGACCTTCTCAAACAGCGCTATCCGGAGATCAAGATAGCTGCCGCTGAGGCGCTCCAGTGTCCTACCCTCCTGAGAAACGGGTTCGGCGGACACCGCATAGAGGGAATCGGCGATAAGCATATTCCCTGGATTCACAACGTAAAAAACACCGATATGGTGGTTTCCATCGATGACAACGACTGCATGGACCTCTTCAGGCTCTTCAACGAGGATGCGGGTAAGGATTATCTGAGAGAACTGAAGCTGACTGATCAGATGATCGAGGCGCTTGACCTCTATGGGATATCAGGTATCGGCAATGTGCTCGGCGCAGCCAAGATGGCTTCCTATTATGAGCTTGAGGAGGATGACGTTGTCTTCACCGTCCTGACCGACTCTGCCGAGATGTACTACTCGAGAACGAGGGAGATGCAGGAAAAGAACCCCGGATTCAGTTCCACCGACGCTGCTGTCATCTATGCAAAGTCGGTTCTCGGGCAGAAGATTGACAACGTTCTTGAGCTGGGCTACTACGACCGGCTGCGGATACACAACCTCAAGTACTACACCTGGATCGAACAGCAGGGCAAAGAGCTCGAAGAGCTCAACGCTCAGTGGTACGACCGTTCCTACTGGACTGCCGTGCAGGCTCTCACTCCCGAGATTGACCGCCTGATTGAGGTGTTCAACCATAAAACGGGGTTGATGCAGTGAATTTCACCTATGTCTGCGGCGACTGCGGCCGGGAATACTCATCTGAACAGCTGCGTTACCGCTGTCCTGCCTGCGCTGATGATACGGCAGGATTTCAGGCCGGAAACCTCAGCGTGCGCATCAGTGAGGAGGATCTGCTGACCCTCGGCGCTCGAAACAGCGTAAACCCGCTGGATTTTCTGCCCTATCCGATACCGACCCCTGAGGCGTTTCCGGTGGGCAACACTCCCCTAGCCGCCTCCCCGCGTTTAAGCAGAAGGTGGAATCTCTCGAATCTGCGGTTCAAGCTCGACGGGTCCAATCCGTCGGGCTCCTTCAAGGACAGAGCCTCCCAGCTGGTGGCAGCTCAGGCTCTGTTTTACAGTGAGCGGAGGGTTGTCGTCGCCTCTACCGGCAACGCCGGCTCTTCCATGGCCTGCGCGGGGGCTGCATACGGCCTGGAGGTCATTCTTTTCGTACCCTCCTCTGCCCCGATGAACAAGCTGATGCAGTCGGTTCTCTACGGAGCCCGCGTAGTTCCGGTGGAAGGCAGCTACGATGATGCCTTCGCCCTCTCTCTCGCCTACTCACGGGAGGCAGGCGGCATCAACAGGAATACCGCCTACAATCCGATGACC
This sequence comes from uncultured Spirochaetales bacterium, assembly GCA_964433385.1. Classification (GTDB taxonomy): domain Bacteria; phylum Spirochaetota; class Spirochaetia; order JABMQR01; family JABMQR01; genus M55B182. The sequence continues at coordinate 2,402 of CAYSRK010000260.1, read as the reverse complement.
ATTGAGGGAAAGAAGAGCGTCTCATTGGAGCTCTATAACCAGCTCGGCGGGCGAGCTCCCGATGCAGTCTTCATACCCGTCGGAGACGGGGTAATTATCTCGGGTGTCAGCAAAGGATTTGAAGACCTCAAACGCGCCGGCCTGATACCGGCTGTACCGAAGCTCATAGCCGTTCAGGCCGAGGGAAGCGCCGCGATTGCCGCTGCTGCCGCTTCCGGCAGGCAGCAGGTTCTCTCCGGGGTCAGGACGATTGCAGACTCCATATCCGTCGCATCTCCTGCAGGCGGGAGGACTGCGCTTTCCGCCCTCAGTTCCTCAGCAGGCTGGGCTGTGGTCGTCTCGGATGAACAGATCCTTGCTGCCCAGCTTGAACTGGCAGCAGAAGCGGGAATCTTTGTCGAGCCTGCCGCTGCTGCAGCGTGGGCTGGGGTCCGCAGCGACAGTGACAGAATACGGCGGGAACTCGGGGCTGATGCCGAGGTTACCGTCCTTCTCACCGGAACGGGTTTTAAGGATATGGCGGTATTCTCCGGCCGCGTCAGTGTCCCCAAGCCTATCAAGCCGGATCTTGAGAGCGCATTTGCGTTTCTCGAAACAAGCAGACCGGGTGTCTGAGGCTCAGCAGCCTTCTGTACCAGTTGTTTTCATCATGCTATAGTACAGGGGTGACAGCAGCAGGTGCTGTCGACGGGAGGCAAGCATGGAGCTTTTTCTTATCGGCCTAGGTGCGGGTCTGGTTTTTTTTCTCATTGCGGTGATAAACAATATCAGGCTGCGAAGCCGCCACAAGAAAGAAATTCTGAGAATTAAATCTATCGTTACCCAGAAAATGGACCTTGAGTCGGACAACTATACCCGCCTGCGCGATGAGATCGCCGAGCTGAAGCGGCAGAATGAAAATCTGCGCATATCAGTCAGGGGTCTTTCACAGAAACCGCATCGTAAAGAGCTTGCCCGCCTGCAGGTCTACAACCGCGCCATTGAAATTATGACCCTCCGTGCTCCTGGTTTCGGGCCTGCCTGGCAGACAGCGCTCTCTGAGAGTGAAGCTGAATACGACAAGATCTACTCGGGGCTTGAACCGTTTGTCCGCAGAGTCGTCCCCTCCAAGCTTATTGACCTCTTCGACTCCGCTCCGAAATCGCTTCCCGAGCTTGATGATGAACCGGAAAGGGAGTAAGCCTGCGATGCTCAGCCTGACGGGTCCAACCGGAGCCGAAGCCGGGCTGAAAGCTCTGCGACTGTTTCTCGCAGCTCTCCTGCTGCTGACTGCCGTTGTTCCAGCTTCTCTGCCGGCGCAGGTCTCTGATCAGAATGGGCGAAGCATGATAACCGCTGTTGATGCGGCGCTGGTGCCCCAATCCTTCAAGCCAGGACTTGATACGCTTTCCACTGGTACCGGGGCTGCCGCAATCCTGCTTACCGGCATACCTCTGGCATCAGGGTACCGCGATTCTCGTGAGCAGGGTCTCACCGTCTCCATCGCTCCCTCTTTCTGGTATGCCGCCTCCCTCTCTGCCGTCTACGGTATATCGGAACTGATAAAAAGCGAAGTCGGGCGTCTGCGTCCGTTTCCTGAGTTTGACGATGATCCTGAAGCTTCTTTTCCTTCCCGTCACACTGCCCTCTCAGCGGCTGCAGCCTCATTTCTCACTGTCTACATACGTCATACAGAACTCAGCAGTACCGCCGCCAATCTCATCATCGCCTCTGCCTGGACCTGTTTTGCTGCTACCGGGGCACTGCGCACCGCTTCCGGAGCGCACTACTTCAGCGATGTTCTCGGGGGCGCACTGCTCGGCTGCGCCGCAGGTCTGGTCGGCGGCTGTCTTGCCGTACGGGTTCCAAGCCCGCAGTAAAAGCCTGAATGTTTTTGATTCTCCGTTTAAGCGCAGAGATGAAGCCTGCAGGACCTTATTCGAGAGAGTTTGACCTTTGCATCCGGCAGGCGTTCGCAGTTTGCCTCCCCCACTTCAGAGCAGTCCGGGAAGAATTCTGAAAGCGGCTTGCCGCACCTCTTGTGATAGGTCTGGGTACCAAATCAGCGGCAGCAGAGGATTAACGCTCCTGCGGCCGGAGTCGCTGCACTCCTGCAGAATTCAGGGTCTGCGGAGGCAGCCTGCCAACCACGGCTGATCAGCCTGCAGCCGACACAACGTACCATGAAATATCATCACTGCCGAAGACGGGACTTGAACCCGTACAGCTTACTCAGCCGGGGGATTTTAAGGCAAATGCCTATGCTGTTGAGTATTACAAGATTCTAGCGTAACTCACGAACTGGCAACGAGTTCACATAACACTTCCGCAAAACTATGCAAGATCTTGTGAGAGCTCTGCAAGACTATAACGCTGCACTTTTGCTGCGCGAAATCAGAGGTTTTTCAGAGGAACTCGGCCCG
>CAYSRK010000259.1:0-7219 GCA_964433385.1 uncultured Spirochaetales bacterium | reverse complement strand
CTCTCTATCCCGATACCGCAGTCTCGGTAAGCATCGATACCTGGGGCGTCGATTTCGCTCTCACCGATGCCGGCGGCAGCCTGATCGCCATGCCAAGTCACTACCGTGACGGCAGAACCGACGGGATGATGGACTACTGCTTCTCCCGGGTTCCGAAGGAGACGGTCTACGCCGAGACGGGCATCCAGTTCATGCAGATCAATACTCTCTACCAGCTTACGGCGATGAAGGTGCGCCAGGGGCCGCTGCTTGAGGCGGCAGAGCATTACCTGTCGATCCCCGACCTGCTCAACTTCTGGCTCTGCGGGGTGATGAAAAACGAGTTCACCCATGCAACAACAACCCAGCTCTACAACCCCGTTACGGGTGACTGGTCCTGGAAGCTCATAGACTCACTCGGGTTCAAGCGTTCCCTCTTTGGTGAGATCGTCCCGAGCGGTACCATTCTCGGCCCCCTGCGGCCCGAGGTTGCCGCTGAGCTCAAGGCTCCCTCCGATGTGCTGGTGATAGCCGGAGGCAGTCACGATACCGCCTCCGCGGTTGCCGCGGTTCCGGCTGAGGGTACCGATCCGGTACTCTATATCAGCAGCGGCACCTGGTCCCTGCTCGGTACAGTGACGAAGGCCCCCATCATAACCCCGGCCTCCCTCGCCGGAAACTTTACCAACGAAGGGGCAGCCTCGGGGGGATTCAGGTTCCTGAAGAACATTATGGGGATGTGGATTCAGCAGGAGACGATCCGCTTCTGGGAGGAGGAGGAGGAGGGGGAGCGAGTCTGCTTCGATGAGCTTGATCGGGAGACGCTCGTGTGCGCCGATTTTCCTGCTGCGGTCGATCCTGATGATCCCCGCTTTCTCAAACCCAATTCCGTCTCCTCCCCGATGCCGCAGCGGATAGCCGGCTGGTGCCGTGAACATGGGCAGGCAGTTCCGGGACGCAGAGGAGAGTACATGGCTGCGGTCTACCGTGGGCTTGCTGAGGCCTACAGTCGGTACCGAAGGCAGCTGGAACAGATTACCGGCTGTTCATACCGCACGATCCACATTATCGGGGGGGGATGCCGCAATCGGATTCTCAACCAATGGACGGCTGATGCGGCCGGGATTCCTGTCAGCGCGGGGCCGGTTGAGGCTACGGTTATCGGGAATCTGTTTATTCAGGCCTGGGCCCTCGGTGATGTTCCCGACATTGCGGCAGCCCGGGCGCAGGCTGCCGGCTTTACCGCCGTGCAGCAATTTCTGCCGGGGAGGGAGGTCTGGTAAGTCCTTCAGGTTTTAATCAGGCTCAGACGGACCTCAATGGTCTGCTCGCCGACGCTGGTGTATTCGAAGAAGAAGAGGGCAGCAAAGGCTGCCTTCTGGGCAAGCTGGACCACCTCTTCCTGCCAGGTGAACCAGCACCAGGCGTAGATGAGAACAGGAACAAGCAGGAGGGCAAGGCGCAGGATGAAGGCTGCTGGGTGGTACTCTCTGCGGTGCAGGTAGATGCGGATGCAGGTGAGAGCGAGGTGACTGAAGACCAGCATCCCGCTGCCGATGGAGTGGACGGGTTTGCAGACATCGGTCGGGACGCCGGCAAGCAGGGCTCCCAGAGCTCCCAGGGCGTGCAGGAAGGCGAATATCCGGCTGAACGTTCCGGGTGAGGTGAGGCAGCTGCGGGTGAGGAGGGCCATCCAGACAGAGGTGACCAGCATCGAGAGAATAAAGAGGGCAGCACCCGCGCCGTTCGGCGCTCCGCTTGGGGTTTTCAGGGCTCCAAGGGCGCTGACAGGATGTTCGAAGAAGAGAAACGGCTCGCCGAAGTGCCTGGCCGAGAGCAGCCAGAGGAGCAGGAGCACGATGACCATCGCTCGGGTGGAAACCGCTGTACTGTGATATTCCTGCAGGTGAGGATTTTCCTGTACCATAACCGCCGCCTGTTTTAACTATAAACGTCACGGTCGGGTTTATCAAGTTTTTCGTAACGACATCCGTTGTCTGCTGGTTATCCTTAATGACTGATAAGAATTGTCAGTTTGATCTGTAGATGCAGTCAACGAATTGAGTAGAGGAGGTTCCTATGTTTGGTTTACCCCGTATAAGGAAAGGCGTGGTACTGCTGGCCGTGCTTGCCGTTATGATAATCCCGGTCACGGAGATTTCTGCCCGGGACTCACAGGAGAGCCTCGCAGAAGCGCAGCGGCAAGCTGCGGATCGGGGTGGATGCGACGGTGCCGACGTTCTTCATCAGTCTTGACCTTACCGATTTTCTCGGAGGGCCGGTGCTTCACTACGGCCTGACGGACCGGATTGAGATCAAGGCTTCGGCTGCCCCGCTGGTGCGGGTATCCAGTCTCCTTTCAGCCCTGGTGAAGGAGAGCACGGACGGGATGGTCAACTTTCTTGCGCTCGGGCTGGCTGAGACCGGGGTGCGGTTCTACCTCTCCCCGTACCGCTCCTCATGGTTTGTCGATGTCGATGCGGCCGCCGGCTTCATTGCATCGGACTACAACTTCTTTGAGGAGAAGGAGGGTTTTGTTTTCCGGACCGCCGGACTCGCAGGGGCTGCCTCAGTCGGGCACGCCTTCGAAAACGGGCTTTCGGTCGATTTCGGGTTCTTTTTCGTCTCCCCGACGCTCGACATTTCCGAGGTTGATCTGGGAAGCCTCGGCCTGGTGGTCCCGGTTCCGAAGATCTCGGCTACCTTGCTCCTGTAGAGGGCAGGAGGCACAGAATGTTCTGCGGCCGGTCAACGAGACCGCCGGTCAACGAGACCGCCGGTCAACGGGACCGGCTGCAGCGAAAAAGGAGGATTTCTATGGATGATGCATACTACCGGGATTCCTATCGTCTGGCTGAGCAGGCGTACGCAGAGCTTGGTGTCGATACAGAGAAGGCCCTCGCCGTCCTGGCCCGGGTTCCGCTCTCGCTGCACTGCTGGCAGGGTGATGATGTGGGCGGGTTTGAGACTCCTGATGCCGTGCTCAGCGGAGGCGGGATACAGGTAACGGGAAACTACCCGGGCAAAGCCCGCAGCCCTCAGGAGCTGCGCCAGGACCTTGATCAGGTCTGGTCCCTGCTTCCCGGCAGCCACAGGCTTAACCTGCACGCAATCTACGGGGATTTTGGGGGAAGCTTCGTCGACCGGGATGAGATCAGGCCCGAACATTTCGTCTCCTGGGTGGAGTATGCGAAAGAGCGGGGTCTGGGCATCGATTTCAACCCGACTCTCTTTTCCCATCCGAAGGCGGAGGCCGGGTTTACCCTGGCGAGCAAGGATGCGGGCATCCGGGAGTTCTGGATCGAGCACGTGAGAAGGTCGCGTGAGATAGCCGCCTTCATCGGCAGGGAGCTCGGGAGTCCAGCGGTGAACAACATCTGGATTCCCGACGGACTCAAGGATTATCCGAGCGACCGCTTGGGCTACCGCCGGATTCTCAAGGAGTCGCTCGACCGGCTGTTCGCGGAATCCTATCCGAAGGAGCACCTGCTTGATGCGGTGGAGACGAAGCTCTTCGGAATCGGGAGTGAGGCGTATGTTGTCGGTTCCCATGAATTCTACCTCTCCTATGCGGCTTTGCATGATATCATGGTCTGCCTTGACCTCGGCCACTTCCATCCCACCGAGCTGATCGCCGACAAGATCTCCTCGATTCTGCTCTTTTCTCCGCAGCTGCTGCTCCATGTAAGCCGCCCGATGCGCTGGGACAGCGACCACGTGGTGATTCTCAATGATGATATTCGTCTGCTCTCTGAGGAGCTTGTCCGCTGTGATGCCCTCTCCCGGGTCCATATCGGACTCGATTTCTTTGACGGCACTCTCAACCGTATCGGGGCGTGGGTGACCGGAGCGCGGGCGGTACTGAAGGGACTGCTTCAGGCGCTTCTGCAGCCGCATGAGCGGCTGAAATCCTACGAGGAGGAGGGTAACTTCTACGGACGTCTCGGTCTCGCAGAGCAGCTGAAGAGCATGCCCTTCGGAGCTGTCTGGGATATGTACTGTCTGCGCAGCGGGACGGTTCCCGAGGAGAGGCTGCTTGAAGAGGTGTTCCGTTACGAAGCCGATGTTCTCTCAAAGCGGAACTGAAGAGTATGAGGCGGGATTTCATCGATCTGTCACGCCGTTACGGAGCCGATCCCGAAGCTGTCCTTGCAGGAGGGGGAAATACCTCCTGCAAGGAAGATGGGCTGCTCTTCGTCAAGGCCTCGGGACGCCGTCTCGCTGCTGTTGATGAGCACGGGTTTGTCGCTCTGAGCCTGAGCCGGCTTGATGAGATCTGGGAGAAGGCGTATCCGGCAGATCCGAAGATACGGGAGGCGGAGGTGCTCAGCGACCTGCTCTCAGCCCGCAGGGACGGGGAAACTGCCCGTCCGAGCGTCGAGGCGCTGCTGCACGGACTTTTACCCCAGCCGCTGATTGTACACCTCCATCCTTCGCTCATCAACGGACTTACCTGCGCACGCGAGGGGGAGTTTCATGCCCGGAGGATATTCGGGGAGCGGGTTCTGTGGGTTCCGTCGGTCAATCCCGGCTATATTCTCGCAAAGACGGTCAGGGATCTGCTGTGCGGGTACCGAAAGCGTACCGGGAGCGAACCTGCGGCAATTCTGCTGGAGAATCACGGGGTGTGTATCGGGGGGGAGGAGGCAGGCGATATTGACGAAACCTACCGGATGCTGACCTCAACCATCGAGGCAGAGCTGGTCCGCCGGCCGGATATGAGCCTGAGGGAGCCGGGGAGCAGGAGCACTGCGGTTTCTGCGGCTTTGAGGCAGCTCTTCCCGGAGGTCTCTGTCTACTGGATGATGAACGGGGAGCTTGCCTCGAGGCTCTCCAGTGCTGAAACCTTTGTCCCTACAGGCTCCTCATTCACGCCGGACCACATTGTCTACAGCGGATTCAAGCCCCTGTGGATATCGGCCGAGCAGCTTGAGGGTGATGATGATGCTGCGGTGAAGGCTGTCGGGGCAGCGGTGAAGCGGTTTTCCCGTGAGTACGGGACGGAACCGAAGATCATTGCTGCAGAGGGTACCGGATGCGCAGCGCTAAGCGCAGATGCCCGCGACCTCTTTCTTGATACGGTCAGGATAGCGGCCTATACCGAATCCTTCGGGGGACCGAAGTTCATGTCCGAGGAGCAGATCAGCTTTATCCGCGGGTGGGAGGCTGAGCGTTTTCGCGCAGCGGTGAAGCACTGACCGTCCGCTCTTCATTCTTCGGAGGGAAGATGACCTGATCGTGGTTGAGAGCTGTCAGGTCGGGGTAGACGACATCGGCATATCTGCTCAGCCTCCGGAAGTCGTTGGATCCGGTCAGGACGGCAACTGTGTAGCCGGCTCCCCCGTTTCGGGCGAATTTCATGTCGGAGACGGAGTCGCCCACCATGACCACTTCGCTCGGTTCCAGGCTGAACTTCCTGCAGAATTGTCTGAAAGCCTCCGGATGGGGTTTTTTCGGCAGGTGATCGTCATAGGTGCTGGTGAAGTCGACATATTCCCCGACTGCCAGGTGCTTGAGGCAGATCTCCGTGCTGAGGGCGGTGTCATTGGTGACGATGCCGATATGGTATCCGGCGGCTGCCAGGCGCCTGAAGAGTCTTTCAACCGGTTCCTGCGGGGCGTTGTCGGCGAGCGACTGTTCCATGTACCTGTGAGCGTCGGTGAAGCCGGTTTTGATCTGCTGCACCAAGACAGCAAAGGGGAGTCGGTGAACTTTGCAGAAGACGAAGAGTCGGGCGAGCATGAAGAGTTTGCTGTTCCTGAAGACCAGTCCCCCGGCGTGCATGCTCTCTTTGCCGACTCCGACCATCTTAAGAAACTCCTCCCGCAGTTCGAGGGAGTCCGACCGGCCGAGCTCGCGGAGGATGGTATCGGTATAATCCGCGATTACCGGACCCCAGACGGTGAAATAGTCGAAAAGAGTCCCGTCCTTGTCGAAGATGATTCCGCGGCAGCCCATGCGGCAGTATACCAAAAACTAAGCATGTACGGCTACTGCGGCTAATGTTGTTATTATTGACATTTTAGGGTATGATCGAAGCGTACGGGTTCTGTAACGGATCAGCTGCCGAAGCGGCGGACACTGAATGAATGGGGCAGGCACATGGCGCAAAGAGATGCTGAACGGCAGAAAACGCGGGCGCGTCCGATTTTTTTCTTCCTGGCCCGGCTGACCTACGGGAAAATTCTCCGTTTTCAGTACAATATGAGGATAGAGAAGCCCGAAGGAGTACGACGTCTTGGGCCCCCGTACATCATTCTTGCCAATCATGTCAACACCTTCGATCCGATCCTCATCTCGACCATGTACGATAAGCCCATCCGCTGGGTTGCCGGGGATGCGCTGTTCCGTAACCGGGTTCTGCGGTACCTCCTGCGGAATCTGGTCGGATCGATTTCAAAGTCCAAATCCCGCTCCGACTACTATACGATCCGGGAGATCTCCCGGATCGTCCGGGAGGAGCGGGGGATTGTGGGGCTCTTTCCCGAGGGACAGCGTACCTGGGACGGTACAACCCTGCCGCTGTTTTTCTCGACGGCGAAACTGGTGAAGATGCTCAAGGTTCCTGTGGTCGTCTGCATCCTCGAAGGCGGATACCACACCCTCCCGCGCTGGTCGAACAGGCGCAGGCCGGGGCAGCTGGTGCTTGCATTCAAGGACCCCATCATGCCGGAGGTGTACGCCGGAAAAAGCGCTGCAGAAATCTACGATATACTCACCGAGGCGCTGAAGTTCGATGCGCACACCTACCAGAAGGCGCATAGGATCCGCTACCGGGGACGCAGGCGGGCTGAGTACCTCGAACATGTGCTGTACCTCTGCCCTGAGTGCGGCAGCGTCGTCTCAATCGTTTCCGCGAAGAATGAGCTCAGCTGCACCGTATGCGGCCTGAACGTCGAGATGGATGAGTACGGGTTCCTCAGCTCGACCCGTGACTCGTTCCGTTTCTCCACCGTGGCCGAGTGGAACCGGTGGCAGGTTGAGGAGGCGCAGCGAAGGATCGCTTCGGGGTACTGGGCTGAGGGGAAGGCGATTTTCTCAGGCGACCGGGCATTGTTCGCCGAGGGCTACCGTGATACCCGTCTGAAGTACCACGGTTCGGCCGAGATCGTGATGGACATCAACGGGCTGACGCTTACCCTGGAGGACGGAACGCCGCGCAGGTTCGAATACAGCACCATGGACTCGGTGAATGTCGCCTTTCAGCGGGTCTTCGAGTTCTACGTCGGCAACCGGCTCT
>CAYSRK010000258.1:0-9081 GCA_964433385.1 uncultured Spirochaetales bacterium | reverse complement strand
CCGAAGAAGTAATCGGTCTCTCCCTGCTGCTAAATCAGCGCGAAAACGTGCGGATACCGTCTGCAGAGATTGACATACAGCGATAATTGCCGTTACTGTACGGGCATATGAAACAAATCAGCCACATTGCCGACAGCTGCCTGCATCACTTCTCTTTCTAGGGCGAAGTGCGGAATGCGGTGTGTCAGGCACAGAAGCTCCGCATCTCGCGGAGTTTTTTTTATTGCTGTCGGACGGTATGGTATCACAGCCGCAGCATGCGTTTCCTTAAGGGAGGCGCCGGCGGCCGGAGGATATGAGCATGAACGAAAACGCTGCACTGCTGAGACTGGCGGTACAGAAGAAGGGTCGGCTGAGTGAAAAGTCGCTGGATATTATCCGCTCCTGCGGGATCGAGTTCGGCAACGGTTCGCGGGTGCTCAAGGACCGGGCCGACAATTTTCCCATGGAATTTCTCTACCTGCGTGATGATGATATCCCCGGCTATGTCTACGACGGCATCGCCGATGTCGGGATCGTCGGACTCAACGAAGTGGCGGAACGGCAGTACGATGTCGCGGTGATCCGTGATCTCGGCTTCTCCAAATGCCGCCTCTCCATTGCCGTACCGGCGGGTTTTACCTACAGCGGGCTGGAAGATCTTGCAGGACATGAGATAGCGACCTCTTACCCGAATATCCTGAGGAAGTGCCTCGAGGAGCGCGGCATTCAGGCCGGTATCCACCACATCAGCGGTTCGGTCGAGATTGCGCCCGCCATCGGACTCACTTCAGCAATCTGCGATCTGGTGAGTACCGGGAGCACGCTGATAAGCAACGGGCTCAAGGAGGTTGAGGTGCTCTTCCGCTCATCGGCGGTTATGATCGGACGCCGGGACCTGGTAAGCGGGGGCGGGGAGAAGCAGCGGATACTTGAGCGCCTGCTGCTGCGCATGGATGCGGTTATGCGCGCCCATGACTACAAGTACATCCTCTTCAACCTCCCTAATGAACACGTCAGCGAGGTGAATGCCCTGATACCCGGGATCAAGAGTCCGACGGTGACCCCCCTGCTGGAACCGGGCTGGAGCTCGGTCCAGACTGTGGTTAAGGAAGATGACTTCTGGGACGTATTCGAGGCTCTCAAGCAGATCGGAGCCCAGGGTATTCTCGTTACGTCAATCGAGAAGATGGCCCCCTAGCCCGGCACAGTTCGTTGCGTACAGGAGATGCTTAACATGGAGAGAGAATCCGGAACCGGCAGCGGTATCACGGTATACCTGAAACCTGATGAGCAGGACCTGAAGCGGGCCCTGCGCCGTCCGGCTCTCAGCAGGGGGGAGCTTGAGGAGACGGTCCGGGGAATCATGCAGGCGGTAAAGGAGCGGGGTGATGCTGCCCTGCTGCAGTTTGCGCGGTCGTTCGACCGGGCCAGGATTGATTCCGTCACTGCGGCCGAGGAAGAGTTCGTTGAGGCGGGGGTTCGCCTTGCCCCGGAACTGAGGATGGCGATAAGAAAGGCTGCAGCGAATATCAGGGCATTTCATGCCGCTCAGATGCCGGACGAGGAGGATGTGACCGTTGAGGAGGGAGTACGCTGCTGGCGGCGCCTCCGTCCGATAGAGCGTGTCGGTCTCTACGTGCCCGGAGGCGGGGCGCCGCTGTTTTCTACCGTGCTGATGCTGGCGATCCCTGCTGTGCTGGCGGGGTGCAGGAAGATTGTCCTGGCAACGCCGCCCCAGCCCGACGGGAAGGTTCATCCGGCAGTCCTCTACGCAGCCTCGATCAGCGGGGTGAAGTACGTGGTCAAGGCGGGGGGAGCGCAGGCGATAGCGGCTATGGCTTACGGAACGGAGAGCGTACCTGCTGTAGACAAGATCTTCGGCCCGGGTAATCAGTACGTCACCAAGGCAAAGGAGCTTGCCGCAGCCGGGGGGACGGCAGTCGATATGCCGGCCGGCCCCTCCGAAGTGATGATCGCCGCCGATGCGTATGCCGATCCTGACCTCATCGCCGCCGACATGCTCAGCCAGGCCGAACATGGACCTGACAGTCAGGTTATTGTGCTCGTTGATGCTTTGGAGCGGATTGATGGGATCCTCAGGGCGGTTGACCGGCAGCTGCAGAGGCTTGAACGCAGGGACCTCATTCTCAGCTCCTTATCGCACAGCAGCCTGCTCTGCGTTCCTGACCGGAATGAGATGCTGAAAATCATCAACCGCTATGCCCCTGAGCATCTGATACTCAACCGCAGGGATGCGGGGGAGCTGGAGGGGGGAATCATGCATGCCGGTTCGGTCTTCATGGGACCCTGGACGCCAGAGTCAGCCGGCGACTATGCATCCGGGACCAACCATACCCTGCCGACCAACGGTTGGGCGCGCTCCTTTTCCGGGCTGAGTCTGGACAGCTTTCTCAAGAAGATAACCTTTCAGGCAATTACTGCGGAGGGACTCCGTCGGCTCGGGCCGATTGTGGAGATCATGGCCGCTGCTGAATCGCTTACAGCCCATAAAGAGGCAGTTTCAATCCGGTTAAGAAAGATTGAAGACGAAGCGCGCGGACGCAGCGGCGGTCCCGATACAGCCGGGAGCAGAGTATGAAGAAAACCATTGACCTCGAAAGCCTGCTGCGGCCGAATATCCGCAGGATCGTGCCCTACTCATCAGCCCGCAGTGAGTACTTCGGGGATGCGCGAATCTTTCTCGATGCGAATGAAAACTACCGGAATTACCTCGGGGAATCGGCCCCGCGCCGCAACCGTTACCCCGATCCGCTTCAGCGGGAGCTGAAGGCGAGGATAGCGCACTTACTGGGGGTTGAGGCAGATCAGCTGTTTCTCGGCAATGGCAGTGATGAGGCGATTGACCTGCTCTACCGGGCCTTCGTTCGCCCGGGGACGGACAGCGCGGTCATTATGCCCCCTACCTACGGGGTATACCGGGTCTTTGCCGATCTCAACGATGCGGGGATTACGGAGGTTCCGCTGCAGGCCGATTTCAGTCCGGATCTTGATGCCCTTGAACAGACAGTCAACACTGCCGCTTCGGACAGGTTGAAGCTGCTGTTTGTCTGCACGCCGAACAATCCCACGGGAAACTCGGTACCGCCGGATTCACTTAAGCGGATTCTTGAGCTTTTTCCGGGAATTGTCGCCGTTGACGAGGCTTACCAGGATTTTTCCCGGGAGCCCTCCGCGCTGACCCTGCTCGGGGAGTACGGGAATCTGGTCGTGCTGCGTACGTTCTCGAAGGCCTGGGGCCTGGCAGGGGTTCGGTTCGGCATGGCGGCCGCTTCGCGTGAGATTGCGGAGGTGCTCAGCAAGATCAAGTATCCCTACAACGTGGGCAGCGCCGCCATGGAGGAGGTTGCCCAGGTGCTCGATCATCGCAGCGAGGTGATGGAGGGAATTGCCGAAATCATCCGTTCGCGTGAGGATCTTGTTCGGCAGCTCTCGCAGCTTGCCGCAGTGCGGCGGGTTCACAGCTCGCAGGCCAATTTTCTTCTTGTCGAGTTTGACGATGCTGAAGATACCTACCGCAGGCTGAGCAGCCGCGGGATTATTGTTCGCAGCCGGACGCGGGAACCGGGCTGTCGCAATACCCTCCGTATCACGGTCGGGTCCCCGCAGGAGAACGCGGCGCTGATTGCAGCGCTCAGGGAGATGGAAGGAGAGGTATGAAACCGGTACTTTTTGTCGATCGGGACGGGGTTATCATTGAAGAGCCCCCCGAGGATCTGCAGGTTGACACGCTCGAGCAGCTGAAGTTCAAGCCCGGAGTCATCTGTGCCCTCAGCCGGATCATGCGTGAGTGTGATTATCTGCTGGTGATGGTTTCCAACCAGGACGGGCTCGGCAGTGAAGCCTACCCGCAGGAGAGCTTTGATCTCGTCCAGCGGAAGATGGTTGAGGTGCTCTCCGGGGAGGGAATCGTCTTCGATGCGATCCACATCGACAGCTCATGGCCCTGGGAGTCCGCCCCGACCCGTAAGCCTGGAACGGCGATGCTCGATGCCTACCTGCACGGCGGGTACGACCTTGATCGTTCGATTGTCATCGGAGACCGTCTGACCGACATTGAGCTGGCGCTTAATATCGGGTGCAGGGCGGTGTGGTATGCCGACCCCGCATCCCGGAAAGTGCTTGATGACCAGGCATCCTTCGCCGAGTTTCACCGGAGTGCCCCGGAGAGGGCAGGAACTACTGCAGCAACTGATGCGATGAGGGAGCGGCTGGCCGGCTGCTGTGTGCTGGTTTCCAGTGACTGGGAAGAGATCAGCAGCCTCATAACCGGCAATCCGCAACGGCTGCCGAAACGTACGGCAGCGGTTCACCGCAGAACAGCTGAAACGGAGATAACTGCGGAGCTGTCCCTCGACGGAACCGGAATCGGGAGAATATCGACGGGCATCAGGTTTTTCGATCATATGCTGGAGCAGTTGGCCCGTCACTCTCTCTGCGATATTTCCCTCACCTGCAGCGGCGACCTGGATGTGGATGAGCATCATACCATTGAGGATACCGCCCTGGTTCTGGGGCAGGCGTTCTCACAGGCGCTGGGGGACAAACTAGGCATCAGCCGGTACGGGTTTTCCCTCCCGATGGATGAAGCGTCAGCCGAGGCGCTGATTGACTTCTCCGGTCGTCCCTGGCTCGTCTGGGATGCATCCTTTACCCGTGACAAGGTCGGTGATATGCCGACTGAGATGATCTTCCACTTTTTCAAATCCTTCAGCGATGCTGCCCGCTGCAATCTGCACCTCAAGGCCGCAGGTGAAAATGCGCACCATACCGCTGAAGCGCTGTTCAAGGCCTTCGCCCGGGCGGTGCGCGGGGCGGTGAAGCGGGACCTGCTGCATATGGCACTGCCTTCCACTAAGGGGACGCTGTGATGAGCGGTTCTTCTGCCCTGCCTCCCGTTGCCGGAGAGGTGGTAATCGTCAAGTACAATGCGGGAAACGTCTACTCGGTTCTCTGCGGGCTGAGGAGGCTCGGGATAGAGGCGGCGGTGACCGATGATCCGCAGCGGATTCAGGCCGCCGACCGGGTCATATTTCCCGGTGTGGGAGAGGCCAGTTCTGCCATGCGGTACCTCAAGCGGGCGGGGCTGGACAAGGTTCTCACCTCCCTGCGCAGGCCGTTTCTCGGGATCTGTCTTGGAATGCAGCTTATGTGTTCCTACAGTGAGGAGAACTCCGTTCCCTGTCTCGGCATCTATGACGAGAAGGTGATCCGGTTTCCCGATCGTCAGAAAGTTCCGCACATGGGGTGGAACACTCTCACGGACATCAGTTCCGAGCTGTTTGCGGGGATCAGCGAAGAGGACTGCTTTTACTTCGTCCACAGCTACTGCGCCTCCGTCGGAACCTCAGCCGCTGCTGTCTGTTCCTATATGGTTCCTTTCAGCGCAGCCCTCCAGCGGGAGAACTACTATGGGGTCCAGTTTCACCCGGAGAAGAGCGGCAGGGCGGGGGAGCGGGTGCTGAAAAACTTTCTCGGCCTTACCGGCGGCCCGGATGATCAAGTCGGGGGAGGGGAGCAGTGGAGATAGTACCGGCTATTGATGTAATCGAGGGCAGGTGCGTCCGGCTCACCGGCGGTGATTACCGGAAGAAGCAGGTTTACTTCGATGATCCGCTGGAGGCTGCCCGGGAATTCGAGCGCTTCGGACTCAAACGTCTGCATCTGGTCGATCTCGACGGGGCTAAGGCCGGCGGGATTGTCAACCGCAGGGTGCTTGAACGGATCGCCTCAGGTACGAATCTCCGAATCGATTTCGGCGGAGGGATCAAGCGGGATGAGGATATACAGGCTGCTTTTGAGAGCGGGGCGACGATGGTGACCGCCGGCAGCGTTGCAGTCAGGGACCCGGAGCTGTTTCTCAGCTGGCTTGAGGCCTGGGGCTCAGAACGGCTGATTCTTGGAGCTGACTCCCGCGGCGGAACGGTATCTGTCGGCGGATGGCTTGAGTCTTCCGACAAACCCCTGATACCGTTCATCCTCGATTACCTCAGGCGAGGGGTGAGGAAGGTTGTCTGCACCGATATTGCCCGCGACGGCATGATGAGCGGCCCGGCGGTGGATCTGTACCGGGAGATTATCGAAGCAGCTTCCGGAGAGGGGGAGGCAGCGGGTGAGCTGGAGCTGACGGCGAGCGGCGGGATCAGGTCCCTTGAGGATCTGGACCGGCTCTCCCAGGCCGGCTGCAGGTCCGCGATTATAGGCAAGGCTGTTTATGAGGGGGCTATACCGCTCGAAGCCCTTGCGGGATGGATTGCCGGATAACGCCGGAAGCGATTCAGGAAAGAGCAGAGGAGGTGCTGCGGTGCTTATGAAACGGATCATACCCTGTCTTGATGTGCACGACGGGAGAACAGTAAAAGGGGTGAACTTCATCAACCTGCGCGATGCCGGGGATGCGGTTGAACTTGCCGAGCTCTACGCCCGTGAGGGAGCGGATGAGCTGACCTTTCTTGACATCACGGCAACGGTGGAGAAGCGGGAGACGCTTGTTTCCCTGGTACGCAGGATTGCCGCTAGAATCAATATTCCTTTTACCGTGGGCGGCGGGATTCGTACCGCTGCCGATGTCGGTATGGTGCTCAACAGCGGTGCTGATAAGATATCGATCAACTCCGAGGTGGTCCGCAATCCTGCGATCATTGACGAGCTTGCCGCAGAGTTCGGCAGCCAGTGCGTGGTCTACTCGGCCGACGTGCGGCATAACGGACAGTTCTGGGAGATCTATACCCACGGGGGCAGAACGCCTACCGGGCTGAAGGCGAGGGAGTGGATCCCGGAGATTGCCGCCCGCGGAGCAGGAGAAGTGCTGCTGACCTCCATGGACCATGACGGGACGAAGAAGGGGTTTGCCGTTGACTTTACCCGTGAGATAGCCCGGCTGGTGAGTGTGCCGGTTATTGCTTCAGGCGGGGCCGGTACCATGGACCACTTTGCCGAGGTGCTGACTGAGGGTGAGGCTGATGCTGCGCTTGCAGCCAGCCTGTTTCATTTTGGAGAGGTCAAGATTCCGGAGCTTAAATCCTTTCTTGACAACCGCGGCATACCGGTGAGGAAGATCTGGTAATCTGCAGCATGAACGTGACGGAGGTTCAGGAGATGGATATCGATTTTGCGAAGTATGAATCCGGTCTGGTGCCGGCAATTATTCAGGACGCGGTGACTGGAAGGGTGCTTATGCTCGGGTTCATGAACCGCGAGGCGTATGAGCTGACGGTGAAAACCGGTAAGGTGACGTTCTACTCGCGCAGCCGAAAAAAACTCTGGACTAAGGGAGAGACTTCGGGCAACTACCTCATGCTCAAGTCCATCCTTCCCGACTGTGACCGTGACACACTGCTGGTCAAGGTCGTACCGACCGGACCGGTCTGCCATACGGGTGCTGATACCTGCTTCAAGGAGATCAACGACCCGAGCGAGTTTTCATCCCCGGAGTTCATCTCCTATCTTGAGGAGGTGGTCATAGATCGCCGCGATTTTCCCGTTGAGGGTTCCTATACCAACCACCTTTTTTCCAAGGGATTGAGCAAGATTGCCCAGAAGGTGGGAGAGGAAGCGGTTGAGCTGGTTATCGAGGCGATGGGAGAGAGTAAACAGCTGTTCCTCGGTGAGGCTGCCGACCTGATCTACCACCTGCTGGTGCTTCTGGCCCAGAAGGGGTATGCGCTGAATGAGGTGGTTGAGGTTCTGAAGAACCGGCATTCGCGGTAGCTGCCGAGCGGTCGTTATTAAGAATAATTATTATATTAAAATCATTACAAAAGTATTTACATTTTTTTTCATCTTTGTTACTATTTCTTATAACAGGCATATGCCAGAAGATAATGAAACCTGTATGCCTGTTTTACCTACACGTACGAAGGAGTAACATATGGAAATGGAACATTTCAACATGCCGCTGCTCGGTGACGAATTCCCCTCGTTTTCTGCAGCTACCACGCACGGACCGATGAACATCCCCGGCGACCTGAAGGGGAGCTGGTTTGTTCTCTTCAGCCACCCGGCTGATTTTACGCCAGTCTGCACCACCGAATTTGTCGGTTTTCAGAAGAAGATGGCTGAATTTGAGGAGCTGGGTGTAAAGCTTATCGGTATGTCGGTCGATCAGATCTTCAGCCACATCAAGTGGGTAGAGTGGATTCAGGAGAAGCTGGATGTGGAAATCACCTTCCCCATCGTGGCCGCAAATGACGCCATTGCCAACAAGCTCGGCATGCTCCATCCCGGCAAGGGTACTAACACCGTCCGTGCGGTCTTTGTCGTAGACCCGAAGAGCAAGGTTCGGCTGGTTCTCTACTATCCGCAGGAGATCGGACGGAACATGGACGAGGTTGTCAGGGCTGTGAAGGCCATGATCACCGCGGACAAGCATGGGGTAGCCGTACCTGCCAACTGGCCGAACAACGAGCTTATCGGGGATCGGGTCATCATTCCGCCGGCCAACAATATGAAAGACGCAGCTGAGAGACTCAGCAAGTATGAAGGGTATGACTGGTGGTTCTGCCACAAGGAGCTTCCCAACTGATCTCAGACAGCTTCATCCTAAAGCGGAACAGGCATCCTGGCTCTCAGGGTGTCTGTTTTCATTTCTTCGCCTGACCAGCTCAATCTGCCTGCGGGATTAGTTTCGCCGCAGAGTCTCTCACCACCAGGCTGACCTCCAGCCGTATGTCGGGAGGGGAGACCGGTTCTCCGGCAATCAGCTTCATCAGCATGGAGACTGCCAGATGCCCCTTCTGCGAGGAGTTCTGGTGTATCGTAGTAAGCCGCGGGCGCACCAGACGGCTGAAGATATTGTCATCAAAGCCGGTTATCGAGATCTGGGACGGGACATCGATCCCATGGTCCTGAAATGTTGATACCGCCTCGGCGGCGTAGTAGTCGGATGAGAAGACCAGGGCGGTACAGGGGTCGGAAGGAGCTGCGCATGCAAGATAGAATTGCTTTCTCGCTCCCCTCTCTCTGTCGAGCACCCGATAGCAGTCCTTTGGAAGTTTCAGGTTTCTCTCGCGGTACGCCCGGGAGACTCCCTTGAACGGGGCATCATCCCCGCCGGTGAAGAGCCTGGTGTTTGCCAGAAAC
>CAYSRK010000257.1:0-4672 GCA_964433385.1 uncultured Spirochaetales bacterium | reverse complement strand
ACGCTTGGTCTCGTAATAATGGTACATCTGCTCATTTGGCAGAAAGAGGGCAGCCTCACTGTTGAACCGTGAAAGAACATTCTCATCTTCAGAGAATGCCCCGCTTCCGTATCCGGCGAGCACAAGCGCCCCGAGGCTTGCAGCATCATGTTCGCGCAAGGTTCTCATCGGCCTCCTGAAGATATCACTCTTGATCTGGACCCAGTTCAGAAACCGGCTGCCCCCGCCTATGACGGCCATCGGCTGAAATCCATCTTCTGCTGAACTGCCTGAAACGACGTTTGCATAGCCCAGATACTGTTCGAAGGTAATACCCTCCAAGACAGCCTTGAGAAAATCATTAAGTTCCGAGGAGAGGGAAAGCCCGTAGACCAGAGCCTTTGCATCGGGATCCCTGAAGTACAGCATGCTGCCGGCAATAACTCGGGGAGCTGCGGTCGTTACAGCAGCAGTTCTCGCATCTTCTCCGAATTGATCTGGGTGAAATCACTGAAGACCTGGTCGGCTCCGGCGGCATAGAGGACTTTCTCCGGGAAGCTCGTTGTCACCGCCGCACAGGCGCACCCGGCAGCCTTGGCAGCCTGGACTCCGTTCGGCGCGTCTTCAAAGACGATGCACTCATGCGGGGGTACCGAGAGGCTCTGTGCGGCAAGCAGATAGATATCGGGAAACGGCTTCCTGCGCTCCACATCAAGTCCGTTGACAAGCACGTCAAACTCACCATGGTCCATGCCGATCTCACGCAGGTTGACAGCGAGCTTCGTGTAGTCCGCACTGGTAGCCACAGCTGTCTTCAGCCCCATGCGGCGGGCCTCGGTGATGAAGTCACGGACTCCCGGAAGCGGGGTAAGTTTGCCACGGACTAGTTCGGCATAGAGGGCGTAGGTCCGCTCCTTCGCCCGGTCAATGTCTTCTATCTCGAGTCCGTGCCTGCGTGCAACCTCACCGATATAGCGGTTCTCGCCCGCTCCGACAAAGGGGATAAAATCCTCCGGTTCGGCCGTTATACCGCATTCAGCGAGGTAGGCGATTGCGGCCTGACAGATGAAAACTTCGGAGTCGAGAAGCACTCCGTCCATATCAAACAGTATTGCCCTGATCATAGGGGTTACTCTAGCGCAAAACTGAACGGCCGACAATATCATTGTCAGGCATTCGTTTCGTGACACGTTTGCTGAATTCTGCTATAATCTGACAGTATGACAGGACCATACAAGAACTATCTTCCCGATATTGCCCCCGACGTATTTCTCATGGATACCTCTGTGGTCATCGGACGGGTCACCCTCAAGTCCGGCGCCTCCGTCTGGGCTCATGCCGTGCTGCGGGGCGACATCAGTACGATCACGATCGGAGAAGAGTCGAATATCCAGGACAACTGTGTCGTTCATATCACCGAAAACATCCCGGTTACCGTCGGCAGACGCGTAACCGTGGGTCACGGAGCGATCCTTCACAGCTGCACGATTGAAGACAACTGCCTCATCGGAATGGGCTCAATCATTCTAGACAGGGCGCTGATCAGGGAAAATTCCATCGTCGGAGCAGGCTCGCTCGTTCCCCCGGGAAAGGAGTACCCCCCCAACTCCCTTATCCTAGGATCACCGGCTAAGGCGGTGCGGACGCTGAGCAGTGAGGAGGTGGCCGGCATTACTGAAAACGCCGCCCACTACGTCGGCTACAGCAGGGAGTACCGAACCCGAATCGATGAAACAGACAGCTGACGAGAGTACGGTTCTTTTTACCATGGCTTACACCGGAACAAGGAGCTTCATATGAACCGGCTGACCGTGCTGCACAAAACTGATACCTATACCCTCAATCCCGACACCGGCGCCAACCTGCTTGATATCATCCGGGAACTCGATATCGAGGGGTTCAGCGCCCCCTGCGGAGGGAAAGGAACCTGCGGCAAGTGCCGCATCATCTGCAAGGAAGGTTCATTCGGTCCCCTGTCTGATCAGGAGCAGCGGCATCTCGACCCGATCGACATCGCCGGGGGCACCCGGCTTGCCTGCTTCTGCACCATCCCCGCTGAGAGCCGGCTGACAGTCTGGGTTCCCGCTTCCGAGGATTCACGCATCCAGGCCTACAGCTCCCTCGCCTCGCAAGGCTCCCATCCGCGCTTTCGCAGACTGGAACTTACCCTTGCCGAGGCAACGTTCGAGAATCACCAGGGACGCCTTGAACAGGTTGTGCAGGCACTGAAGAACAGCGGATACCCCTCGATCGTCCCCTCCTTTCCCATGAGTTCCCTTGCGGAACTCGAGCGGGCTGCAGGAGAATCTTCTTCTGGGGAACATACACGTCTCTACGCACTGATCGACCAGAACACCATCTGTGACATCCAGGCTGA
Organism: uncultured Spirochaetales bacterium; assembly: GCA_964433385.1. GTDB lineage: Bacteria > Spirochaetota > Spirochaetia > JABMQR01 > JABMQR01 > M55B182. The sequence goes on along the minus strand of CAYSRK010000257.1, from coordinate 2,316 downwards.
GGATACCCTGCAGTGCGGCTGCGCGGTCGACATCGGCACAACCACCGTGGTCATGCATCTGATCAGCCTGCTCGACTCGACGGTGCTCGGCACCTGGTCAGAGGTCAACGAGCAGAAACGGTTCGGGGCGGATGTCATCAGCCGCATCCAGTACGCCCGCGAGCAGCCGGAACATGCAGTCCGGATGCAGAGGACAATAAGCCGACAGCTGAACGCCGGTCTGCGGTCCCTGATGCACTCAGCCGGGGTGCAGGAGCGCAGTCTGAGGACCATGACCATTGCCGGGAACACCACCATGCTTCACCTGCTGACCGGATGTACAGGATCCTCAATCGCAGAGGCTCCGTTTACCCCGGTATTTACCGAACACCTGGTTTTCTCCGGGGCAGAACTCGGATTAACGGAGGCTCCGCACGTCAAAGTCGAACTGCTCCCCTCAATTTCCGCCTACGTGGGAGCTGATATTACCGCCGGAATCAGCGTCACCGGGCTGCCCGGCCGGACTGAACCTGCCCTGCTGATCGACATCGGCACCAACGGTGAGATGGCTGTAGGCGACCATCAGCAGGTAGTCTGCTGCTCTACGGCAGCCGGACCGGCATTTGAAGGGGCGAACATCCGCTACGGGACCGGCGGCGTATCAGGAGCAATCGATACCGTTACGCTTGAGGAAGGCAGGATCGTCTGCACCACCATAGCCGACAAACCGGCAGTAGGCATCTGCGGTTCGGGTATCATCGACGCGGCGGCGCTCCTGATCTCCTCGGGCGCAGCTGACTACACCGGACGCATGGTACATCCCGGCAATCCCGATTTTCCCTGGATAGTCGACTTCCAGGGCTCCCCTGCCCTGCTCCTCTGCGAGGGTGAACAGACCCGCAGCGGAAGCCCGATCTACTTCACCCAGAAAGACCTGCGGGAGGTGCAGCTGGCCAAAGCGGCGATAGCCGGAGGAATCCGGACCCTGCTGCACGAGAGAAAACTCGATACAGAACGGATCTCCGAGGTGTACCTCGCCGGGGGATTCGGCAGCTACATCAATCCTGCAAGCGCAGGGATTATCGGCCTGCTCCCCTTTGGGCTGGCCAAGAAGACGACGGCTGTAGGTAACACTGCCGGTGAGGGAGCCGTGAGAGCGCTCCTTGACCTTGAGGAGTTATCAAACCTGCGCCTGATCCAGCGTGAATCGCACTACATTGAACTCTCCTCCCATCCTGAGTTTCAGGATTTTTACATCGACGAAATGTATTTCGGCAGTGAATGATGGTATACACCCCCTTCGCGCACTTTCCTGCGGATGGAAGTCGAACTGAACCTGCTCACTCAAGCACAGACAACCCGGTCATCAGACGGGCTCGGGAAATCGCCGCCCACTACGAACTGTGCACCCAGATACCCTGCAGGATCATAAGCAGGGAACAGTTTGACAATCAGGAGGAGGACTTCTGTTTCTGCCGGATCGCCCGGGACTTTCCCGGAGAGCGGAACGGACCCACCTGCGGAAGAAACCACCTGCACAGCGCCCGCCAGGCTGAACGGTTCGGGGGTATCTTCATCTATTTCTGCTCATCCTTTCTCATCTACTGGACCAGTCCCATCATGCGCGAGGGTCTGATGGAAGGCGCATTTGTCGCCGGCCCGGCGATGATTGTCACGCCGGAGGAGGTGCTTGAGGAGTGGAGGAAACTCTATCCTGCCCTGAGCGACGAAGTGTTCCAGCGCTACCTTAGGGAAATTCCCGCTATAACCCCTGAACGCTCCAAGAGCCTTGCGGAAATGCTGCTCATGTGCGCCGCATGGGTCACTGAGCGGGGCGATAGCAAGCTGGTAGAAAGCAGCGCCTACCAGCAGCAGCAGGCAAGGATATCAGAATATATCCATGAACTGAAAACCGGCCGGGACGGCGCCGGAACAGTCTCCTACCCGATAGAGAAGGAGCAGGAGCTGCTCAGCGCAATATCACGGGGAAGCCGGGAACAGGCCCAGCGGCTGCTCAACGAAATCCTGGGAAACGTCTTCTTTTCAAGCGGGCGAAATGTTGAAATTATCAAGTTCCGGATCATGGAACTGATCGTGCTGCTCTCCCGGGCGGCTATTGACGGCGGGGCATCCCCTGATGACATCCTCACCAACAACTACCGCTATCTGGAGGAGATCGGAAAATTCCGGGATGCCGACAGCCTCGCCTACTGGCTCTCGGAGGTCCTTAACTGGTTCTCCCTGCAGGTATTCAATCTGCAGGGCGCCAAGCATGTCGATCTGCTCTCCCGGACCCTCCACTACATCAACTCCCACTACACCGAGAAGATCACCCTT
>CAYSRK010000256.1:0-5205 GCA_964433385.1 uncultured Spirochaetales bacterium | reverse complement strand
GCGAAAGACAAGCACAGCCCCGAGCGTTTCACCGCTGCCGCTGCGGATGGGGGCGACATTCACCGCTGCCGGCAGCTCTTTGCCATCCCGGGTGAGGAGCGTAAGCCCGCTGCTGCGTTCGTACTGCATCCCGCTCTTCAGGGCAAGAAGGGTAAGTTTTTTTTCGTCCAGCTCCCCTTCCTGGTCCGCTACCTGAAAGATCTCGTTAAACTGCCGTCCGCCAGCCTCACTGAGCGGCCACCCGGTGAGCTCCTCCGCAACCCTGTTCATGATGACGATCCGCTGGGTGACATCAATGGTGATGACCCCCTCGGCAATGCTGTAGAGCGTGACCGCAAGCTGCTCCCGCTCCTTGGCTGCCGCCTCCTCCGCCAGGTGCGTATCCGTGATATCGGAGATGACGGCAATGGTGCCGGCTGAAACGCCTCCGTCATCGAGCAGGGGCGCGGCGTTTATCGAGAGCAGGCGCCGGCTTCCGTCAGACCGGGTTATCCAGCGACGCTGATCGAGGAGCGTTTCACTGACCTTGCCCACAAAGGGAAATTCCGGGTCGATGCTGTCGCTCTCGCCTGCCCCGACTATGCTTCGGGCCGCCTCGTTTATAAACAGGAACCCGCCGTTCACATCAGTTACGGTAATGCCCACCGGACTTGTCGCCGCTATCCGCTGCAGCAGGTTTTTCTGCTCACTCAGAAGACGCGTCTGCCGGCGCACCTCCCTTCGCAGCGAGCGGAACCAGAGGAAGATCAGCAGGACCGCTGCCGCGGCAAGGGGAACGGCAATATGGACGATCATCAGCAGAACCCTCCGCACCTCCCCCGACTGCGGTTCATACCCGCCCAGCCACTGGTCATAGATCCGGTCGTACTCGCCGCTGCTCTTGAGAACCGACAGCCCTCCCGAGAAGAGGGTGAGCAGGGTCTTATCGTAGGCCATGGCGCTGTAGCCGTAGTCATTTTCATGAATCGGCTCACCGAGAACCAGATTGTCGAAGACCCCGTTCTCCTCCCAGTAGCGGTAGGAAAGTACAGAGACGAGACCGAAGTCTCCCTCCCCCCGGGAAAGACTCTCCAGAACCTCGCGCTGTGAGTCCTTCTCCACAATCAGTCCGTCTTCTATGTAGGAAAGCGCCATTTCGTGCATGATGTCGCTCTTCTGAACCAGCACCCGCTTTCCGGCGATATCGGAAAGGGCATCGCAGCTGTCCTCACCCTTCCGGGAAGCTGCGGCAAACGCAACGGTTGAATGGGGCGGAGAAAAGCCCATCTCCATATCCCGCTCATCCGAATAGATCACCCCCTGCAGCAGCTGGACCGAACCGTCAGCGAGGCTCTGGCGGGCATCCTGCCACGGCTGCAGCACTACCTCGACATCAAGATCGAGCGCTTCAGCTATGGCATAGGTCAGGGCTGTGTTGAAACCGGAGGGCTCCCCGTTCTCATCGAGAAACTCATAGGGAGGAAATCCGGTATCACCGCCGACGATAATCCGTCTGTAGCGGCTGCCCTGAAGCTCCAGGGGACCGAACCAGCGGTTGTAGAGCTGCTGGTAGGTACCGCTTTCGACTATGATGGCGAGACTCTCGTTGAGCAGGCTGAGCAGGTCGCTGTCTCCCTTCCTGACGGCGAAACAGAACGACTGGGAGAAGCTTTCCAGCGGCTCACCGACTGTTCTGAGATTGGTGAGTCCCAGCTGGTTGATCAGCTCATAGGCAAGCAGCTTCTGAATGATCACCGCATCATAGACACCTTCGGAGAGATCAAGGAGCGCCTCCTCAAAGGTATCGACCGCGGTTATCAGGGCACCGACGTTCAGGCTGCGGGCATAGATCTCAGCACTATCCCCCCGTAGGACAGCCACCTTCATCCCGGCAAGATCCTCCGGGGAACAGATATCCTCCCTGCCCTGCCGGACCAGGATCGTGCCGTGACGGACCAGATAGGGGAAGGTAAAGTCGAACATGGGCTCCCACTCCGCGGTACGCCCCACCAGCGGAAGCGCCTGCACATAGCCCTCCTCCAGGGCATTCTTTACAGAAGCCCAGGTGCCGGTGACAAATTCCGGCTGCAGTCCCATGCTTGCAAGCGCCTCGGTAATGAGTTCCACGGAAAACCCGTCAGCCTCTCCTTCCTCGTTTACCAGCGAGTACGGGGGATAGCCGATTTCGGCCCCAATGAGAACTGTATCGGTGTAGGGGTAGTAGGCTTCTCGGTCGTAGGGAGCATCCAGACGGGGCTCCCCGGCTGAAAGGGAGAAGATGAGTCCGGTTATCAGCAGCAGGACGGCAGCAGACCGCTTCAATACCCTCTGCACGGCAGTTTCACTCCTCGAAGAAAAGCAGGACAGCACTTCCTGACGGAGGCGGGTTGAGCAATCTCACGCTTCTGCCCGCCGATTCGCTCTACGGTCAGTATACACAGAGAGCAGGAATATGAACAGAGAGGTGTTGCGCCGGTTTGTACGGCTTGTAAAACAGAAAGCGCATTCCCGCAAAAAAAAGAGGAAAACCACTTGACGTTACTTGTTTACACAAGTATACTAGTAAACATCAATAGATTGGCTGCATAATTCAGCCTTAGAGGAGTACGTATGAGACAAGAAAACAGAAAGATTCCAGCAGCGCGACTGCTGCGAAAGACGGCTCTATTATGTGCCGTTGCGCTATTCGCCATATTTCCCGCAGTCGCCGATGATTCCGGTGAAGAGGCCTGGGAATTCGATCCTGAGCGCGAAGAAATTACTGATAAGGCGCTTGAGCAGTTCGGTATTGCTCTGACCATTTTCCAGCAGCTGCAGGATCAGACAAATGGACTGATAACAGAGGCTATCGAAGTCTCATCCCTGTCTGAAGAGGCGTTTCTTGAATTACACAACACCCAGATAACAGAACCTGAACGGGTTTTATCCGAGTTCGACGATGACCAAGTTGCCGCCTACAATGAGGCGATGGAGGATATTGCCGAAATTCAGGAAGAAATGCAGCAGCAGATGGTTGAGACGGTCATGCAGCTGGGGTTCGCCGTTGATGATTTCAACGATCTGAGCAGACAGATCCAGGAAGACCCGAAGCTGTACGAGCGGCTTGAAGAGGTATTCAGCCAGCTGCAGGACGCTTCTTAGCGGCTGGTTTTCCGTAGGCTGTTACCTGTCATCGGCTGGAAGGAGCCGGACAGAAGCAACCATGAAGTACAAAACATATTTTTTGAGGAGGGAGTTTATGAAATCTGTATTGAAAGCATTCGGCTTGGGGGCAGCAGTGATCCTGCTTGTTTTTCTGCTGTCTTCCTGTTCTCAGGGAGTAAGCAGGGAAGAGGCGGACGATATTCGTGCTGACATTGAGGAAATAGTCGGTCGTATTTCAGGGGTTGAGGATACGTTGAGAAACCTCGACGCCTCTGCCGTGGAAGACGGTGAAGGAGATGCTTTGGCGCAGGAGCTGAGAGCCATTGTATCGCGTCTGGAGTCTATCGAAGGAAAGCTTGAGCCTCCGGAGCCTGCTGTTCCCCAGGAGGGAGAAATGGCAGAGCCGATGGAGCCGCAAAACCCTGCTTTCTAACGGGTGAGCTCTGAGCCTGTCTGCTGCCTGTTTGCGTTCAATGAACGCTTGAAGCGGCAGACGGGCGCTTCTTTCTTCTTTCCCTATAGCGAGGTTCTTCTGAACGCCTACCGGCAGCAGATTCATCGCCTGCCTGGAGCTGATTCTGTCCCGTAGCGCTTGACATTCCATTGAGATTCAAAATACGATGCGTGCAGAGCCATGGATACACTTGACAAGTCCAGCTACATACCCTACTACGTGCAGATAAAACATATCCTGATAGAAAATATTCGAAGAGGTACGTTTGCACATGGCCAGCTCATCCCTTCTGAGGCGGAGCTGGCAGCCCAGTTCAAGGTAACCCGGACTACCATCCGGAAGGCATTGGATGAGCTGAAAAGGGAGGGGACCATCAGGACTGAACGCGGCAAGGGTTCGGTTGTTGCTGAAAAGTCTAAGATTGAGCAGAGCCTGCAGCAGATATACCGTTTCGGAACAGGAGTGGGAGATACAGGAATCCCCGCCCTGTCACGAGTCATCACTGCTGAACCGTGTATTCCTCCCCCGGAAGTCCTTGAGAAACTGGGAAAAACTCAGGATGAAGCATTCTACAGAATTGTACGGCTCAGATTTTTTGAGGATCAGCCGTTCAGTCTGGAGACCTCATACATTCCCTGTACCGTTGCCCCCGGCATCATCGACCACGAGATCGGCAGCGGTTCTCTGGCGGAAATTCTTGAAATTCAGTACGGAATCCGTATCGGAAAGGCTACAGAGTACCTGTACCCAAAAATTTCGGATGAATATCAGTCACAGCTGCTGGGAATCGAGAATCATTCACCTGTCTTCCAAACAGAGCGTATCACAGAGAGTACGAACGACTCGCTTATCGAATACCGCATCAGCATTATCCGGGGCGACATGGTTAAATTCAGTACGGAACTCTACTGATATGAACAGCCCCGGCTCCATACCCCGTAAAACCTACTGACGACGCACTACCCCTCCGGTCAGCTGTTCAAGGGGCAGGTGGCACATGATATAGTGCTCCTCAGAAACCTGCAGCCTGGGAGGCGGGGTTGAATCGCAGATCGGACCGATTTTGCGGTGGCAGCGCCCGGCAAAGGGGCACCCGGTGATCTTCTTCGTCGGATTGGGAGGCGAGCCCTCGAGGCGCACCGGCTCCTTTTTCACCGTCGGATCGACATCCGGCACCGCTGACAGCAGCGCTTCCGTGTAGGGATGATAGGGAGCGGATACTACTTCCCCCTTACGTCCGTACTCGCAGATGCGGCCTAAATACATCACCATGATGTAGTCGCTGATATAGTTGATGACGTGCAGATCGTGGGAGATGAACATGTAGGCTGCCCCGGTCTCACTCTGCAGGTCCCCGAGCAGGTTCAGCACCGAAGCCTGCACCGAAACATCAAGCGCCGAGGTCGGTTCATCACAGACTATCAGGTTCGGAGAGATGGAGAAGGCCCGTGCAACAGCCGCCCGCTGCTTCTCCCCTCCGCTGAGCTGCGTTCCCTTGCGGTAGAGGTACTCCTCCCCCAGGTCCACCTTTCTGAGAATCTCCTTGATCCGTTTCCTGCGCTCCTCGCGTGAGCGGACGCCGAGCAGCTTCTTCATCGGCCGCCCGATAATCTGCTCCAGAGTGACCG
>CAYSRK010000255.1:0-19351 GCA_964433385.1 uncultured Spirochaetales bacterium | reverse complement strand
CGCCTGTCACAAGGGAGGGGCCTCGATCAGTCTGAAAACGGCGAATGAGATCGCCAACACCCTGATTCCCAAGTATGAGCGCTGGCACACCGAAGAGCCCCCCAAGGGCCGCCCATTCCAGGAGCTCTACAATCTCGAGACCCTTGAACCGATCCCTGAACACCTTGAGCTGTACCTCAGGATGCGCCGGCTCTCCGAAGAGCTGGGCATGCCGCTTCCGTCCGACGGGATGTATTCGTAGCGGGGAATATTTGCCCCGTAAGCAGACCCGGGAACCTGAGTCGCCATCACAGATGAGGTGGATCGAAGATATCCCGGGTTATTTATTTGAAAAAAAGGAGAACAGCGGTATGAAAGGAATGAAGAAACGGTGTCTCAGAACAGCGGCAGGTATACTGGCGCTGCTTGTCCTGATTCCGGCAGTGGTTACAGCAGGCGGTGTGGAGGAAGACGGAACCTTCAGAACCGCTCTGCTGCTTGACGGCAACATTGCTGACGGAGGTTGGAACGGCCTGCCCTATGAGGGTTTGATGCAGGCAGTCGAAGATTTTGCCATTGAGGGCAGTTTTACCGAACAGATACCCGTTGCGGATATCAGGGTGGTGATGCTCGACTACGCCGACCGCGGGTATGATCTTATCATAGCCAACGGATATCCTTTTACCGATGCGATGCAGTCGATATCCCTCGATTTTCCAGACACCAAGTTTGTCGGTTTGAATATGCCCAACGCCGGTCCGAATATGGCTACAGCCAGAATCGTCTACGGGATAAACGGTCATTTAGCCGGCTTACTTGCAGGGCATATGACCGAGACGAAGAAGGTTGGGTTCATCGCCGCAGTGGATTCTCCCCAGATGCAGGTGGAAATGGGGAATATGAGGAAAGTGCTTGAAGCGATCGACCCCGATATCGTGCTTCGGGGTGTCTACACGGGCAGCTGGTCCGATATCAGCCTAGCCCGTGAAGGAGCAGTATCTCTGGCCAATGACGGATGCGATGTGATACTCAACAATATTGACGGCGCAACCGGAGCGGTAGCCGCAATGGCAGGTGAACGAGGTGTGTATGTCATCGGCTGGTCAGGCGATGAAACATCGCTCAATCCTGACGTTATTCTCTCCAGTCTGCTGATCAAAAACGATATCGTTACCTATTCTGCAATTGAGCAGGTGCTCAACGAAGGCTACAGTCCCGGCGAGTCGCTTCAGTTCGGCCTTGAGACCGGAGCCCTCGGCTTCGGCACTTTCGGCAATGCAGTCCCTCCGGAAATAGTCGATCTCTGTCTTGCCGAGCAGGAGGCAATACTCAACGGCACGGTGACAGTTTCCACTGAAGTCCCCGGCTGGGATTAGTCGGCAGCACTGCTTCCCGGGAGGAGAGGAGCGTTTCTCTCCTCCTCATTATTTGGAGTACCGATGAAGAAGCTGGAAGTAACTGGCCTGAAGAAGGTTTTCGGGACTGTGGTCGCCAACGACTGCACCGACTTCGATCTTGAGCAGCAGGAGGTCCACTGCCTCCTCGGTGAGAACGGAGCGGGCAAGACAACATTGATGAACTGCATTTACGGTATGTTCTCACCTGACGGGGGAGAGATTCTTCTCGACGGAGAACCGTTTACCGTGCACTCGGTCAGTGAATCTATCCGCCGTGGAATCGGGATGGTACATCAGCACTTCATGCTCGTTCACAACATGACGGTTATCGAAAACATCATGCTTGGCCTCAAATCTTCTTATGGCCCTTTTACCGACAAAAAAAGAGTTGCGCTTGAACTCAATCGAATGATGGAGAGGTTCAACATCTCGGTCAACCTGAATCAGGAGATCAGAAACCTCTCGGTAGGCGCCCAGCAGAGCGTGGAGATTCTCAAGGTGCTGTACCGAAAGAGCAGTCTGCTGATCATGGATGAACCGACGGCGGTACTGACGCCGGCGGAAACTGAGGATTTATTCTCGTTCATCAGAAACTTCACCGCTGAGGGAAATTCAGTCGTGCTCATCACCCATAAACTTGAGGAAATTCTCAATATTTCCGACCGGATAACCGTGATGCGGGCCGGAAGAAATGTCGGAACCTACCGCAGAGAAGAGATTCGGGATACCCACGAGCTTGCTGCTAAAATGATCGGGGCCGACCTTGAACTCTCTCTGAGCAATACCTCAGCTCCCCCTAAAAAACGTAATCCCGTTCTGATACTTGAAAACCTTACCGTTGCTGACAACCGGGGCTTTCCTGCCGTAAAAGGGGTGAATCTTGAGGTCTGCAGCGGAGAAATTCTGGGCATTGCCGGCGTATCGGGAAACGGACAGACCGAGCTTGCCGAAGCCGTTGCCGGTCTGAGAACTCCCTCGGGCGGAAAGCTCATAATTGAAGGAAAGAAGGTGGAAAGCTTTACCCCGAGGCAGATGCAGCGCCGCGGGATCAGATATATTCCCGAAGATCGCCACCGCTATGGACTGGTGCTTAAGTTTTCTGTCCAGGACAACTTGCTCCTCAGCCGTTATTTTGAGGAGCCGTACTCGAAAAAAGGGACTATAAACCACCAGTATAACAGTGAGTTTGCTCATAAAAAGGTGGCAGAATTCAACATTATGACTTCGGGAATCCTGGCTCCTGTTGAACATCTCTCCGGAGGGAATCAGCAGAAGCTCATTCTGGCGAGAGAGCTTGCCTCACAGCCTAAGATACTGCTGGCGACCCAGCCTGCAAGGGGTCTGGATGTGGCAGCCACCCGGTTTGTTCAAAAAGCTATCCTGCGGCAGAAGGAGCTCGGCACTGCTGTCATCTATATTTCCACAGCACTCGATGAAGTAATCGATATGAGCGACCGCATAGCGGTCATGTATAAAGGTGAAATAATCGGCATCTTTAACGCAGACAGCGCTGACCTGAAAACCATCGGGGCTCTCATGGCAGGAAGCCGGAAACCCAGGGAACATGCTGCTGCCGGTGGGGAGAGCTAGCTCATGAGTTTCCTGCAAAGCGTACTGACCGGAAAGAGCGGGCGGTTTCTGGTACCTGTTTTGTCGATAGTCCTCGGAATGGCCGGAGCAGGGATTATCATTTCCCTTATCGGAGTCAACCCGGCGGCAGTGTACGGCCGTATGTTTACCGGCGCCTTCGGTACGGCAAACAGAATTTTTTCCACCCTTCAGCGGTTCACATCTCTGTCTCTGGCGGCGCTCGCGGTAACGCTCGCCTTTAAAGCGGGGGTCTTCAACATCGGTGTGGAAGGACAGATTTATATCGGGGCTCTGCTCGCGACATGGGCAGGGGTCTCCTTCACAGGCCTTCCAGCTATTGTGCATGTACCGCTTGCTGCGGCTGCCGGCTGCCTGGGAGGTGCCGTCTGGGCCTTCATTCCAGGATATTTGAAGGCAGTACGTGGATTCAATGAGATCATCATCTCGATATTTATGAATTTTATCGCTGTCTATCTGCTTGGAGCGGCAGTGAATACTTTTCTCAAGGCGCCCGGTCAGGGGATACCGTGGAGTCTGCCGGTCGGTGAATCAGCCCGTATTCCGAGAATTCCCGGAACGACCGTACACTCCGGACTGATACTGACCGTTCTTATCGCAATCGGCATCGGATACCTGCTGAAACACCGAACTTTCGGTTATGAACTGAAAGCAACGGGACTCAACCGGGATGCTGCACGGTACGGCGGTATAAACACGACCCGGGTTACCGTTATAACCATGATGCTCAGCGGCGCAGTGGGCTCTCTGACCGGGAGTATGGAAATACTTGGTGTCCAGCACCGCCTTACCGAAGGGTTCCTGGTGAATTACGGATATAATGCCGTACCTATCGCCCTGCTCGGCGGACTGAATCCCGCGGGTACGCTGATTGTCGCCTTCGTGTATGGGGCTCTGCTCAACGGAGCCAGTTCCATGCAGATCGCACTCAAGGTTCCGGTATCAATTGTCCAGGTGATTATGGCCCTCGCCATCCTCGCATCTATCGGGATGAACGGTCTTCAGCATATTGTCCTTGAGCGCGGCAGAAAGCTCCCTAGGGGGTGTTAGGTATGGAGAATTTTTTAATTTCAGGACTGCTTCTGACAACACCCCTTCTTCTCGCCGCTATCGGCGACCTCTACGCTGAGAAGAGCGGGGTTCTGAATCTCGGAATTGAAGCGGTCATGATTATTGGAGCCTACACGGCCTACCATGTCGCATATGTAACCGGGAGCGCCTACACAGGACTGGCTGCAGCTGCGTTTGCCGGAGGAATTGCCGGACTGATCAACGCGCTCTTTCTCGTGACCCTGCGGTGCTCCCAGGTTGTTTACGGTGTTGCGGTGAATATCCTGGGTCTAGGTCTGACCAGCACTATTTTCCGGCTCTTTTTTGATGTAAGCAAAGGGTACCAGCGCTCGCCCGGCCTCCCGCAGCTGGCAATCCCCGCTGTCAGCCGGATCCCCTTTATCGGACCGATCATCGCCAGTCAGACTATTCTCAGCTATATTGCTATCCTGTTTCTCATAATCACCATCGTGGTGTTCAGATACACCGTAATCGGCATGAAAATCAAGGCAGTGGGAGAGCACCCCCACGCAGCTGACTCCCTCGGCATCAGTGTTGTCAAGATCCGCTATGCAAGCCTCCTGGTAAGCGGGGTATTCAGCGCCGCAGGAGGGGCTGCTCTGACCATAGGTGTGCTTAATTACTTTCAGGACGGGATGACAGCTGGACGGGGATACGTTGCGCTTGCAGCAATTATCTTCGGCCGATACACTCCGCTCGGTCTGCTGTTCGGTACGCTGCTCTTCGGTATGGCCAATGCCTTACAGCTGAGAATGCAGGTAATAGGCCTCAATGTTCCTTATCACCTGTTCCTGACAATTCCCTATGTCGTAACCATCCTGGCGCTGTTCATCATGGGACCCTCGACAGCTCCGCTCCATTCGGGCAAACCGTTTATCCGGGGGGAAGGCAATGACCAGTGACAGCAAAATAACCGCACTGCCCGGAGAGATCACCTACCCGGGCGGGTCGGTCGCTTTCGGCAGCGGAAAGCCTACCGTCTGCGTCAATGACCAGTGCGGCTATCTGATTGAGGACCAGGCGGTTCAGGAGAAGCTTCTGCACCACGATTTTTCCCCGCTGATCAGCCTGGCATCCGAGGGAATGGCCGCCGGCTTCACCTTTTTCAACGTCCAGCTGATGGTTCCTGCCCTCATGGAGCGGGAGCTGGATCTGATGCCTCGAATTATCGAAACGCTTCTCGAAGAAGTCGGCTGCGGCATAGCTGTCGATACCAAGAACCCCCGGGTTCTCTCCGCCGCTCTTTCCATCTACCCGGGAAAAGCGCTGTGCAACTGCGTCACCGCTGAACAGGCCTCCCTTGACAGCCTGCTGCCGATCATTGCTGAACATGGTGCAGCAGTAGGTACCGCCTTGACGGGAGATGAGGGCATTCCCGATACCCTGTCCGGTCGGATCAGGCTCGGAGCCCGGATTGTTGAGGCTGCGGAGAAACGGGGGATTCCGCGTGAAGATGTGCTGCTGGACGGAGTCTGCTACCCTGCAGGAGCAGCTCCGGGGAGCATGCCGCTGACCCTGCAGACCCTGCAGGCTTTCAAGAAGGAACTCGGAACCCCGACCCTCCTCGGAAGCAGCAACGCCGGCTTCGGAATGCCCGAACCGCTGCTGCTCGACGGGGTGTTCTTTATCGCATCCGTTGCCTGGGGGCTCGACCTTGCCATGATAAGCCCCCGGACCCCTCGCATAGCATGGTACCGTGAGGCGATTGACTTCCTGATGGGAACTGATCTCTATGCGGAGAAGTATCTTGAGCTCTATCGGCGGAATCTTAACCAATCTTCGTAACCGGAGCCTCAGAAACCGTGCTCCCGGTTCCATGCACGCTTAGTCTCCCCCATAACGCGCACATTTTCAGGCTTCACGTAGTGAGTCAGGGAATTTCCGCTTGAGAGAAGATACCCGCCGCCCGGTCCGCAGCGGTCCATCACGCTTCGTACCGCCGCAGCAGTCTCTTCGGCGGTGCCGGCAGCGAGAATGCTGACATCCACATTCCCGACGAGGGCGGTCTCTCTCCCATAGGTCTCCCTCACCTGATCAATGTCCATCGCAGTCGGCTCTATCGGGTGCAGTGCATGCATGCCCAGCTTGAGCAGATCGGGAATTACATCCCATATATTGCCGTCGCTGTGGTAGATCCAGGGCTTTCTGATGCAGCCGGTTATTTCGGCAAAATAGGGGAAAACCAGGTCCCGGAGCATCTCCGGGCTTATCATGGTGGAGGCGCTGTAGGCGATATCCTCTCCGACCCAGATCAAGTCAATTTCAGGCTGATTGGAGTAGAAATCATCCAGGGCACTGTAGTAGGAAGTATAACGCCGCATCATCTCGTGCAGCAGGGGCTGATCCTCATAGAGGGCTATGCTGAAAGCAGCAAGCCCCATATCCATAACCACCGGATCAAAACAGAGCGGGTGAGCGACAAAGAGGGCCAAACCCGTGCCCTGTACAGCGGCAGCAGCCTCTTCGACCCGCTGCCGCAGCGATTCATAATCGATCTGTTCAGGGGAGGGAACTGACAGTTTCGGAAGGTCGTCCCGGGAGGCTATGCGGGGGATGAAGCCAAGCACATCCCCTGAGTGCACGATATCACAGCCGAATCTATCCCAGTGGGCAAATCCGACCGCATCAAGTCCCGTCTCCAAGGCATAGGCAACCCGCTCCTCCCAGCCGATACTCCCTCTCTCCAGACCGAGCGCCGCTGCCGTCAGCTCATCGCGCGTCTCAATCTCGATCCAGGGCACAGCCCCCTTCTCTCCCCGAAGAGCGCGGAGGACCTGCTCCTTGGCGCTCACCGGAGAGAATTCCCAGTTGAGCTGGTCCGCGAGAACCCGGCCTGCCCGATCATTACCGCTGCTCCTGTCTTACATCCAGAAGTTATGCGGCCAGGCATGCTTCTTCAAACGCTGCAGGGCAGCTTCGGGGAGAGGGCCCTTGTCGACTGCAGCGCAGTTCGCCTGAGCATGGCGGGCTTTGCGCATACCGACTATCGCCGTGGAAACCGCCTCGTGAGAAAGGACAAATCTGACAGCAGCCTCGGCGAGCGATTCGGCATACCCCTCCTCAATCAGCCAGTTAAGCTCCTGAGCTTTATCAAAGACGACCTGTTTCCGGTCCCCCTTGAAGTAGGTATCAAGAAAACTTCCCTCGGGGAAGACCGAATCGGGCTTCACGGCACCGGTGAGAGCTCCTTCATCGAGAGGACAGCGTGCTATGACGCCGACCCCGCACTCTTTGGCAACACGCAGCACTTCAGCTTCCGGCTCCTGCTCATAGATGTTGTAGACGATCTGAATCGTATCAAACAGCCCGGCCCTCATTGCCGGTACTGCGTTGTCAGCGGCCTCAAAGGGGAAATTTACGGAACAGCCGAACGCCTTCACCTTCCCGTCCTGCTTCAGCTTCTCCACAGCCCGCACAAGCTCCTC
Organism: uncultured Spirochaetales bacterium; assembly: GCA_964433385.1. Classification (GTDB taxonomy): domain Bacteria; phylum Spirochaetota; class Spirochaetia; order JABMQR01; family JABMQR01; genus M55B182. The sequence goes on along the minus strand of CAYSRK010000255.1, from coordinate 11,871 downwards.
GCTCTCACCCCAGCTGTTCACCCACACGTGAAACTGCTGCAGGTCAAGATAGTCGACTCCGAAATTCTTCAGGCTCCGTTCGGTGCATGCAACAATCCAGTCAGCCGGAAACGCTTCCTCCACCGGAGATCCGGGAACCGGCGGATAGACATAGTTTTTCGGCGGAACTTTTGATGTGATCACGTACGAATCCCGCTCTCCCGCAATCGCCTTGCCGATGAGCATCTCGCTGTGTCCGTCTCCGTACTGCAGGGCTGAGTCAAAGAGCGTTATGCCGAGCTTTTTCGCCAGCTCAAGCGACTCCTCCGATTCTCTATCATCAGAACCGCTCCACCACGCCCCGCCGATTCCCCAACCGCCGAATCCGAGCTCTGATACGCGTATACCCGTCTTACCAAGATTTCTGTATTTCATCTCTGTTATCTCCTCTGTATCTGATCTTGTTCCGAGCAGCCGGCGGCTAGGAGACAAGCTCCTGCAAGTAAAATTTATAGGGACCAAACTCCCCGTTGAAGTTCATAGCTCCGATCTTGACAACTCCGGGGACCTGGCACGCAGCCTTCATGGCAAACCCGAGCGCCTGTTTCATCAGACTCGTGTCGATCCCGAACACCAGCAGGTTAAGGATTGCCTCAACCCCTTCAGGAACCTTCGAGTTGGGAATCTTGTTCTTGAGGGCCGGTACATAGTCTTTCTCACGGTAGACCTGCTCCAGGCCGAACCCCATCGGGCAGACCCCGTCAACTCCCTCAAGCGCCTTTTTGGCCGCAGTCACAGCAAGCACTACCGCATGGGCATCCCGGCCGTAGCAGACGAGATGGCCGTCGCTGCCCTTTGTCGCAATCGATATCGTCTTTTCAAACTTGTAGTCTCCGGGCAAAGTCGGGACCGAGCACATCTTTCTCCCGTTTACCGTTACCTCAGACTCATCATTGCCCCACAGATGTGCAAGATCATCGGCAATGCTGTACTTTTCGCACGCAATGCCATCCGGCATGAAATCAAACACGGCGCAGGTCGGAATGAGCGTTGCCAGATGAAACCTCAGAGACAGTTCCTTGAGATAGGCTTCCCGGTCCTTCGGCGTACCGGTAAGGGCCATAATGACCCCCGGTCTCCCGTCCGGAGTCTCCTGCGGGAGCGCTGTCCGCTCGATACCCGCGTTTATCCGGGAACCGAGCTCACCTGAACCTGCAGCCCCTACAAACTGGTTGGCGCCGCCTAATGCAATCTCCTCCGTTACTGCGGTCATTACCAGCCTGACCACCTCCAGTTCCCATGCCTCGGCAAACGTATCCTGAATTTCTACCCCATTGATCTGCATATCTGTCTCCTCTTTGTCTGTGTCTCTCCATTCACTCCGAATGGCTGTTGGTTATGAGAATTTTCATTCCTTTTCCAGATGCGGCCTTGTCAAACGCCGCCTGGATCTCATCGAGCGGAAAGATATCGCTTATCAGCTCCTTCGCCCGAATGCTGCCCACCGAAATTGCCTTCAGAGCCTGTCCGAAGTGGTAGGTGGTTGAATCATAGCTTCCGATCAGCTTCAGCTCCTTGTAGTGGATCAGGTCCATCGGCATCGTGCAGGTCTCCTGCATGTTTGCTGCGAAGTAGAGTACCTGGCCGTATCTTCCGGCCATCTGCAGAGCCTGGCTGAGGACGCTCTCCCCCCCGGCCGCCGTTACGACGATATCGGCGCCGTACCCCCCGGAGATCTTCTGAATCTCGGCGACGGGGTCCGTCTGCGCCGCGTTGATCACATAGTCAACACCGAGGCTGCGGGCAGTCTCAAGCCGTTCCGGGATAAGCCCCACCACGGCAGTTACCGCTCCCCGGCTTTTGAGAAGCTGCGCATGGAGCAGCCCGATAGCCCCCTCCCCGATCACCACTGCAAGCGAGCCGATCTCGACGGAGAGCTTCTCGTTTCCGTACATAGTGCAGGATATCGGCTCGGCCATCGCCGCCTCCAGCGCGCTTACCCCCTCCGGTACCGCAGTCAAAGCCTGATAACGGTAGATGCTGTACTCCTGGAACCCTCCCGAGTAGTATCCTGCGTGTTCACAGGCGTTCACCTGCCCCCTGCGGCAGAACCGGCAGTACCCGCAGGGAATCCGGCCGTCGGGAACGACCCGGTCCCCGACGGAGACATTCGGCACCCCTTTTCCGACTGCGTCGACGATACCGCACAGCTCATGGCCCATCTGAAAGGGGTATTCGATACTCCATCCCGAGGGAACCCGCCCATGAAACACCTCCAGGTCGGTTCCGCAGATCCCGGCCGCTTCCACCCTGATGCGCACCTCATTCTCGCCGGGTTCCTTCAGAACATCCTCGCGGACGCCGAAACGCCCCGGTTCCATCAGTAATCCTCTTTTCATCGTGCTTTTCATATCGTTCTGCTCCATGTGTCATTCGGATCCGGAACTGCTTCCTTCCGGCTGCCGTACCGTCTTTCTATGTGTCTGTTTCACACCCACGTGCGGCGTTAACCGCAAAATAGGGCGGCAGGTCTATACCGGCTGCCCGGTAGATCGCCGCAGCCCGTTGCTCAATCTCGTCAAGAAGTGCCTGCGCATCGAAACGGGTAAACCTGCCTTCGTGCACCAGGGTCTCGCCCCCGACAATCACACGCTCAATCTGCGCTGAATTTGCGGCAAAGACCAGATTGTTGACCAGGTCGTTGTATGGCCGGGTACGTACCCCGTTCAGATCAACAACCAGCAGGTCGGCCGCCTTTCCCGGCTCTATGCTCCCGATAAGATCCTCCATACCGAGGACCTCAGCCCCCCCGATGGTGGCGATGCTCAGAGCATCCCGCCCGAGAATCGCCTTGGGGTCCATAGTTTTAAGCCTCTGGAGAAATACCATGGTCCGCATGGTCTCAAAGAAGTCGGTATTGTCGCTCACCGCGCAGCTGTCGATCCCGAGACTCACCTTCACTCCCTTCGCACGCATTGCGGCAATCGGGGCTGCTCCATCGGCTATTTTCATATTGCATTTGGGATTGTGGGCGACCCCCACCCCATGCCTGGCCAGAATATCGATATCCTCATCGTCAAGCCAGATACAGTGGGCAGCCCAGCCCTCCGGCTCCCAGAAGCCGAGCTTCTCCAGGTATGCGGTAGGACTCATCCCCTGCTCCATCAGGAAGCGGTCGTACTCAAACTTTGTCTCGGCCAGGTGGATATGGAGCGGTATGCCGTCCGCTTCAGCTTCCCGCACCGTCCTCCGCAGAAGCTTTTCGCTGGCAGAGTTGGGACAGGCGATTCCATAGGCGAAGCGGGTCCGCGTTCCTGAACATGCATCGTTTAGCTCATGTGCGAGAGAGAACAGTTCATCCTCCCCGATAATCGCCTCTGCCGGGGTCCATGAGTCCACATCCGTCATGGTCAGGATGTTGATGAACCGCGCCCCGACCCGCTCGTAGGCTTGCTGTATCGCCGGCCGCATACCCCACTCCATATTCGCTGAGCAGGTGACCCCGGAGGAGAGCAGGTCGATGCCGGCGTGCATCACTGCAAGCTGGTGCAGTTCGGCCAGCCCCTGCCGGTACTCTTTGATAGTAACCTTGATTCGGGGAAAGCTGACTTTGTCTATCCAGTCCAGAAGGTCGTAATCATCTCGGGTACCCTTCATGAAGTTCTGGGTTGCATGGAAATGGGTATTCACGAACCCCGGCAGAAGGGCCTTCCTTCCCCGGCCGTCAATGACCTCTGCGCCCTTCCACTGCCGGGCAATCTCCTCAGCATCCCCCACAGCTGCGATCTTTCCCCCCGCTACTGCAGCTGAGCCGCAGTAATGGATGCTCCCCTGCGGGTCCTGCGTGAGAATGATAAAATTCTTCAGGATGAGATCAGCGTTCTTCATCTCTCTCTCCCTCAGCCGAGCTTTCATACATCGGAACCTTCACCTCGAGATACCGCTTGTAACGGGAGTAGAGTCTGCGGTAGCTTTCGGCAAGCCCGCTCTCCGGCAGCACCATCCGCGGCTGTGAGAACTGGCGGGAGAGCACCTCCCGAAAGTTCTCTCCGGTGAGGGATGCCGCAAGCTGGGCGAACAGGACCGTAGTGACCGTCTCCTCAGCATTGTAGACGGCAACCGGCTTTGCGGTAACCGCCGCGATTATCCCGGGCCACCCGGGAGTCTTTGCCCCTCCCCCGGCAAGGGCAATCTCGTCGATATCGACCGCGCTCTGTTCCATCAGGTCGAGCACATACCTGATGCTCATCGCGACCCCCTCCATAACCGCCCGGGTCAGGTGAGAGCGGGTATGGTGCAGCTTGAGTCCCTCGAAACTGCCGCTGATGCTGTCGCTCCAGAAAGGCGACCGCTCTCCGGCAAGAAACGGAAAGAAGAGCAGGGACTCGCCCGGCCGGGTTTCACTGAGAACCTTCTCTATCATGTTGCTGAACGGCAGGGCTTTCTCACCGCCCCACAGCTGTTCATAAGCCCAGTTCAATGCAGCCCCGGTTGTGGAGGAGACGCCGCCGAAGAGTCTGTATCCGCTGATATCGAGCGTGTAGAGCCCGCCGGATTCCAGCGGAGGTCCGGTCAGCTCGGTGAAGTACATCGATGAGCTTCCGAGCGAGTAGACCAGCCGCCCGGGCCGGTTCGGGGCTCCGCCGAGCAGGGCGGCAATATCGCCGCTGCCGATGAGAACCGGGCATCCGGTCTTGAAGCCGAGCCGCTGCGCCGCATCAGCCGCCATCGGGACCGTCTGCCCCTGCGGGAGAATAGGCGGCAGCACCGTTTCGCTGAGTCCGCACGCCTCAATCCGCTCCGCGGCCCACGTCCAGGTCTCCCAATCAATGAGAGAGGAGCCGATCCCCTCGGTGTAATCAGTAACCTTGCAGCCGGTAAGCCGCATTCTCAGGTAGTCCTTCGGCCAGAGGATAGTGCGCACCCGCTCCATGATCTGAGGCTGATGTTTCGCCTGCCAGTAGAGCTTGGGAAGGGTGTAGCTTGAGTTGAGCTTGTAGGGAGGAAGACCGAAGCGTTTCTGCAGCTCAGCCGTTTCCGCCGCGGCGCGTCGGTCGAGCCACAGGATTGAAGGGGAAACAGGTTTGTCATCCTCTCCGAGAAGGACAGCCGAGTGCATCTGCCCGGTGACAGCCGCTCCCTCAATACTCTCCAGCGGGCCGAATTCATCCGTCAGCTCATCGGTAACCCGCAGAAGACTCTCCCACCACACCTCAGGATCAATCTCAGCCCAGCCTTCCTGCAGGGCGGAGAATTCATAGAATCTGGATTTCTTAGCAATAACTGCACCGCTGCGGTCGTAGATCACCCCTTTAAGCGAAGACGTTCCCACATCATAGACTATACAGTACGGTTTACCCACGAAGACTCCTTTATGCCTGTACTATGGCTCAACAAACGAGGCGACCACTTTCAGTCCCCCGCGTTCGTTCACCCGTATAAAGCCTTCATCAAGCCGCTCAAGCGGCACAAGGTCGCTGATCAGCTCTTCCGTTTTCACCTTACCGCTCTCAATCAGGTCCAGCGCATCGACAAAATCGGCGTGGGTGCTGTCTGCCGAGCCTAACAGCCTGATCTCCCGGTAGTGGATGATATTCGGGTCGATAGTGAGCTCATCCTGAGGATAGATGCCGGCAAAGATATTAAGCGCTCCGCCCTTAGCCAGAAGGTCAATCGCGTTGCGGACAACCGGTGTACTGGCAACGGTCACTGCGACCGCATCCGCCATATGCCCTTCAGTGCACCGCTCAACGGCCGCCTTCTGGTCTTCACGGGAACTGTTGATGCAGAAATCGGCTCCGAGTTCAGCCGCCTTTTCCAGGCGGGAGTCAATCAGGTCGATGACGATCGTGCGGGCCCCGTAGGCAGCGGCAGTCTGCATGTGCAGCAGCCCTATAGGACCTGCCCCGACGATAACCTCATAGGTGCCGGGACGGGGACCGAGCATCTTCTGCCCGCGCACTACACAGGCGAGCGGCTCAGTGAGCGCAGCCGCCTTCAGGTTCTCTGCGGAGGCAAGGGGAAACACATTGCTGCGGGGAATGCGGACGTACTCCTCAAAACCGCCCTTGAGGAATTCGGGCTGAAGGCAGGTGTTCGACCGCCCTGCCCGGCACTGGGAGCACACACCGCACTTCCTGATAAAATCGGCCACTACCGGGGTTCCCACGGGAAGATCCCGCACAGCGCTGCCGACGGCGGTGACGGTACCGGTCGCCTCGTGGCCGAGTATCCTCGGCAGAGGAACGTTTTTCTTGCCGTTATATACCCGCACATCCCACGGACAAATTCCGCAGTAGGCCGTTTTAATAATCACATCATCAGGGTTCACGACCTCCGGCTGCGGTTCATCGGTCCGCAGAACAAGGTTGCCCGGCTCTGTTAGATAGACTGCTTTCATACTGATACATCTCTCCTTCACCTCAGCGGGGACGCGGGGGTACTTTTATACAATCGTTTGCATTACACGTATCATAGTACGATTATACGCTGCTGTCAATGGATATCCGCAGCTTCCGCCGGGGTGATTTCCAGCCGCTGCCCGGCGGCCGGGATATGCACATAGTGAGAAGGATTCCTCATACCTGTAATACAAACGCTTGCATTACACGGACATCCTGCCTTCCTTCCACTGCCTCTCCTCGCTAGAGAGTTTCTTCAGGTGGCCGGTCAGGAGAATTACCGTGACGAAGACTGTCAGCAGGTCGGCAGCCGGCTGACTGAAAATAATGCCGTCTATCCCGAAAAACCGGGGCAGGATAAGCAGCAGCGGAACGAGAAAGAGTCCCTGGCGTGATGCGGCGAGAAAGGCGGTTTCCCGTCCCCGGCCTAAAGCCTGAAAGAATATGCCGGAGGTGTTCTGGAAACCGAGCAGCATCAGTGTCGCGGCAGCAAAGCGCAGGGCCCGGCTGCCGACTGCTATGACTGTCGGGTCACCGGAGAAACTGGAAACCAGCAGCGGCGCGGCCGCGAGAAAAAGCAGGGAGAAGAATATGCTTACCCCTGTGCTCAGCAGGACCGCCGTCAACAGCGACTTTCGTACCCGGTCATACTGCCGGGCTCCGTAGTTGAAGCCGGCCAGAGGCTGAAAGCCCTGCCCGATGCCGAAGATGATAAAGAGGACGAAGGATATGAGGCGCAGAACAATCCCCACAGCGGCGACAGCCCAGTCGCCGAAATCGGCGGCAGCGTTGTTCATCACCCCCATGGATATACCGGTGAGCATCTGCCTGATGAGAGTCGGTACCCCGATCTTCATGATCTCACCGTAGTTCCGGAGTGAGAGTTCGATGTGGCTCAGGCTAATCCTGATAACGCCGAACCTCCTGAGGAAGAAGCGCAGCAGGTAGGCCTGGCTTACCGCCTGAGATGTTATGGTCGCAAGGGCGGCCCCGGCAATGCCGAATCCGAAGACGAACATGAACAACGGGTCGAGAAGGATGTTCAGCAAGGCTCCTCCCATCATCGCCCTGCCGCTGTAGGCCGATGCCCCCTCAGCCCGGATAATGTTGTTCACACACATGTTCATGATCTGGAAGGTGCTCCCGCCGATGATGATCGACCCGTATACCGCCGCCTGTTCCATGATCGTCGGCGTCGCTCCGAAGAAGGTAAGCAGCGGCTTCAGGCCTATGAGGGCCAGGGTAGTGATGACGATTGAAACGGCAAGGGCAGAAAAGTAGGCTGTGGAGGCTATCCTGTTGGCACTCTCTCCCTTCCCCGCTCCGAGCAGCCGTGAGATTGCTGAACCGGATCCCACTCCGAACATCAGGCCAACCGCGGAGAGGAGGGTAAAGACCGGGAAGAGCACGGCCGCAGCCCCTATCGCCGCGGTATCGCCAAGCATTCCGATATACCACGTATCGGCTACGTTGTAGAGTCCGATAGTGAACATCGCGGTAACTGCCGGGGCGGATAGGGAGAGAAGGGTCCGGGTAATGCCCCCGCTGCGGAGCAGTTCCTGTCTGTCAGCCGGATTCATTCAGCGGCGCTGCAGTGTTCAGTCAAAGCTGACGGAGGGGTGCGAGCTGAGGTGGATATCAATATTCTCCTCCTGTCCGATACGATGCAGCTCATCCCGCAGTTCTTCAGCTTCCGAAACCGTCGAGGCTGTCAGTTCTATCTTCATGGCGAACATGGGGGACCCGGTAAAGGGAGCCGGGGTTACGTTGGTTTCCAGCTCAAGAATGCTCAGGCCCCTCCTGCGCAGGAGGTCTGTCACCGCATGCACGATGCCGGGCGTATTCTGGGAAAGCGTCTTGATCGTATAGGGCAGTCCGGCTGTCTGCTCCTGTCGGGGAGGACGGGTCCGTTTCAGGCTGACATGGAGGTCCTCAAGCCCCTTCCAGCACTCCGTATCATCGCAGAGGGCATCGATCTGCTGCTCACTGCCGTCGATAAGCATGATGACGGCAAACTCCCCGCCCATGCTGATCATTCTGCTCTCCTCGATATTGCACGCGTGCTCTTTGATGACCGCAGTTACATCACCGACGATCCCCACTCGGTCCGTACCGAGCGCTGAGACAACTGCATACCCTTTTTTCATGCTCCCTCCCGAATTGCGACTAGTACTCTATCATCAGCCCGTAGGCATCCCGCATCTCCTGCTCACTCATATCGGAGGCATTCCACATAGTTTTCAGTTTCATCGCCTCCTCAACCAGCAGGTCGATATCGACTGTACCGATGCTCGTAAGGTCGGAGAAACGGGCAGGACAACCCAGCTGCCGGTACCAGCGCTCCAGCTCCCCGATGACCTCATCGGCATCAGCTGCATCCAGTCCTAACACCATCTTTCCAAACCTCAGGATACGCGGCTCAAGCGCTTTGCGGCGAACCTTGAGGAAGGCCGGAATAGTGATCGTCAGTCCGGCTGCGTGGGTTACGTCAAACAGTCCGCTCAAGGGGTGTTCGAGTATGTGGCAAGGAACACCCGCCCCCTCCCAGCCGGATGCTCCTAATCCGTTCCAGGCCAGCGCTCCGGCCCACATGACGGCCGCTCGGGCATCGAGGTCCTGCAGGTTAACCATCAGCCGGTCCAGACTCTGTTTCACCGCCGCAGCCATTCCCAGGGCAAAGTTGTCCTGGACCGGGCTCCAGTCGGCGGTGTTGGAAAAAAAGCCTTCAAGAAGATGGGCCATGATATCGACACTGCCGTAGGCGGTATGGTCAGCGGGAATGGAGAGGGTTACCTCGGGGTCCAGAAACGCGGCCTTCGGCCTGAGCAGGGGCGTACGGACGCTGAACTTCTCCCCGGTGCTTCCGTTGGTGATGACTGTTGCCTCGTTTGTTTCACTGCTGGTTGCCGGCATCGTCTGCACGGCAATCACCGGCAGCGCGTTCTGCGGGACAGCTTCACGGGTATAGAACTTCCACAACTGCTCCTCCGAGTCGACATAGAAGCCAAGAGCGACTGCCTTGGCGGCATCGATGACGCTTCCGCCCCCGGCAGCAATGATGAGGTCCGCCCCCATTTCCTTTGCCAGCATTGCCCCCTTGAATGCGTGCGAGAGCAGCGGATTCGGGGAGACCCCGGGGTGCTCCTCCCAGTGAATGCCGTGCTCCCTAAGTGATGCGGTTATGGCGGCATAGACTCCGTTGCGCTTGATGCTCTGTCTCCCGTACACCAGCAGGGCCCGCTTTCCGCAGGCTTCTGCCTCCCCTCCGATTCCCGAGATAACTCCCGGACCGAAAACAATATTGGTCGACAACTGAAAATTGAAGGTACGCATAGGTTACTCCTGAACTGTTTCCCCGACGTTAGGTAAAAAATGGCAGCATCACCGCTGCTTCATCTCCGCCGGCGGGGAAAAACGGAGAGAACTGAAACGGCAGCCGCAGGAGAGTTCAGTATAGAAAATCACGGGATGACTGTAAATAGACCGATTACCAGAGACTGCCCCCGCTTTCCGCTTCAGCCGCGCTCCATTATTGAAATCAAACAGCTTCCGTAGTATAGTGGGGTATCATGAAAGAATCCGAACCCGAAGCAGCCTCAGACGACCCTGAACCGTTTTTATGCATTGATTTTCCGAACCCGAAACACATCTTCTCCAGTAATCCGCCGACAGCAGAGCGTGCCCGATGAGAGACAGCATTATCTTTATCATGGTTCTGATCGCTTTATCGGCAGTCTTCTCGGGAACTGAGACCGCCTTCACCTCCCTTTCTTTGATTCAGGCGAGGAGTATGCAGTCAGACAGGAGAAAGTCAGGACGGCTTGCCGCCTCCCTCTCGGCGAAGTCCGACATCCTGCTCTCGACAATTCTTGTGGGAAACAATCTGGTGAACATCGCCGCATAGGCGATTACGACCGCTGCGGTTATCGAACAGTTCGGCAGTTACGCCGTCGGCATTGCAACCGGGATCCTGACGCTCATCATCCTCATATTTGCCGAGATTACCCCTAAACAGATAGCCATCATCCATAACGAGACGATCTGCCGCTTCATGGCCTACCCGGTCCAGGGTCTCATCTGGATCATGTTCCCCCTTGTCTTCATCATCAACAGGTTCAGCTCCCTCATCACCCGACTCTTTTCCGGCAAGGAGAGAACCCATATGTCGCAGGAGGGAATTCTCCATGCGGTGAACATTGCTCAGAATCAGGGTGTTGTCGAGGACTACGAATCGACCTTCGTCCAGAACGTGTTCAGGTTCGACGATGTGGACGTGCACGCCATTATGACCCACCGTACGGATGTCTTCAGCCTCAGTGAAAACGAGCTGCTTGAAGACGCGATGCCGAAGGTGATCACCAGCGGCTTTGCCCGCATTCCCGTCTACGGGGACAGTCCTGAACATATTACCGGGATTCTGCTGACCCGAGACCTTCTGAAATATGCCCTTCGCAGCGACACCGGACTGCCGCTGAAGGATCTTGCCAAGCAGCCGATATTCGTCCCCGAAACGCGTAAGGCCTATGAAATGTTCTCGGCCTTCAAATCCTACAAACTCCATATGGCGATCGTGCTCGATGAGTACGGCGGCCTTGCAGGAGTCGTCACCATGGAGGATGTCATCGAGGAGCTCTTCGGGGAGCTCTACGATGAACACGAGTCGGGCGAGGAGGAACGGGTTCTCGACCTGGGCAACGGGTCCTTCCGGATAATGGGGGATACCCCGATCCAGCAGCTGCAGGATATCTTCAGTCTCGATGTGAACCACAGCCGCCACATCGGGACTGCGGCAGGGTATATCATTGAAGAGATCGGCACCATACCCCGCACCGGGCAGGTGCTCACTACCGAGTTCGGAACGTTTGAGGTTCGCTCGATGCGGGGCAACCGAATTGAGATAATCCTGTTCACCCCAGCCCGGGATCCGGATGACAGGCAACCGTAAACGTCGTACCCTCCGCACAGCCTGAACCATTGACCATTTCCTGCCTGCTCCGTATTATGCTCTCATGAGCAGATACCCATTCAACACCATTGAACAGAAGTGGCAGCGGTACTGGGAAGAACATAAGACCTTTTCAGTAACTGAAGATCCCTCCGTACCCGAACAGAAACGCGTCTACGTACTCGACATGTTTCCCTATCCCTCAGGAGCCGGCCTGCACGTAGGTCATCCCGAAGGCTACACGGCTACCGATATCTACTGCCGTTACCTGCGGATGAACGGTTACAACGTCCTGCACCCCATGGGGTTTGACTCCTTCGGGCTGCCTGCGGAGAATTACGCTATCCAGACCGGGACCCATCCGCGGATTACGACCGAACGGAATATTGACCACTTCCGCATCCAGATCAAGGGCCTCGGGTTCTGCTACGACTGGGACCGGGAGATTTCAACCCACACGAAGGACTACTACCGCTGGACTCAGTGGATATTCCTCCAGCTGTTCAAAAAGGGGCTCGCCTATGAAGCCCAGACGCCCATCAACTG
>CAYSRK010000254.1:0-15005 GCA_964433385.1 uncultured Spirochaetales bacterium | reverse complement strand
CGAACTTGTAGTGATTCAGGCCCTGAAGAAGGGCCTGGGTCTTCATGATATCAGTGTGCACTTTGCTTCCGTGGGTGAAGGGGCCGACACCGTTTTCATATCCTTCTTTATTGTAGTGGACTATCAGGTCCCAGCCCTGCTGACGGGAATAGGTATCCCTGAATTGGATCATCTCGCGGAACTTCCACTTCGTGTCGACGTGCATCAGCGGAAACGGCGGCTTCCCTGGCGCAAAGGCCTTTTCCGCCAGCCTCACCATGACCGATGAGTCCTTTCCGATGGAGTAGAGCATAACGGGATTCTCAAACTCCGCCGCTACCTCCCTGATGATATGTATGGACTCCGCTTCAAGCTGCTTGAGGTGGGAGAGGGTATAGGTTTCCTTCATACGCGATCCTCGCGGTACCTCCGCTTCCGAACCGTACAGGTACTGCTGTGAGTAAGATTGTTCTGTACCATAGGCTGATCCGGTCTTTTTTTCAAGCTGTGCCGCTCCCAAGCCGCCGCTTGAGTACGGCGACGATAACCGCATGATCGTCCTGATGGTCGGGAAGTCCCGATATGCAGATCGATCCGACCATGCCGGTACCTTTGAGATGGATCGGATACCCGCCTCCGCATGCGATGTACTCTTTCGGGTCAATCCTTCTGCTCTCCAGACTCATCTCCATCATCTCCAGCCAGTAGAGAAACCTCAGGGAGGACATGTGCATCAGGTTGACGCTGTTGCGTTTTCTCGCCAGCCACAGTTCATTGTCCGCTATGGAGCCCTCGGGAAAATAGCGGAATATGACGAGTCCGTTGAGCGTAATCTCAACAGCCGCAGGATCAGGAAACCGGGAGGCTTCCTCCACCATAGCCAGGCCTGTTTCCAGAGCATCCTGGCGGGAAAACTGCGAAAACTGCAGCTGCTGCTCCTCCGCTTTCAGTTCCAGGTATCGGTTCTGCGCTTCTGCGTTCATCAGGGCCTCCTTGTCTTCAGGTCTCAATATAGTCTCAGAATCGGACTGTAAGATCAAGAACTGCATCAGGACTCCCGGACGTACGTACAAACAGTCTGTTTACTTACATTCTTACAACACTAAATGTGAATAAGTATGTACAATACGTCAATAAGAGTTGGTAAAGAAGTGAAACAGTTGCTGTATAGAGAACTCATGTATACATTTCAAAAGTTTCACATGTGCACATCTTGACTACGATATCAAGCAAGACTGCAGTACTAATACCCAGGACAGACAGTAGAAGTTCTGCAGTTACCTGAAGGGAGTGTGCCGTTTTTCTGCGATACTCTGCCGAGAGGATCTGCAGCATGCACCGACCTCACGGAAACCGGGAGATGATATATGCCGATAAAACTTATGAAGAAGAGCAGGATGGTGAAGGTGCCTCTTTCCCAGCGGTACATCTATCATGCTCACAGTGACGAGATACCGGAGCTGCAGACCTGCTCCGTCTGCGGCGAATCTACGGACCTAAGAAATCTGTATATCTGCTCGGAGTGCGGCAGGGTCTACTGCCGCAGCTGTGCCCAATATACTATCGGCGGTCCGGCCTGCCCGGAGTGCAGCGATCTGATTTTTCTCAAGAGAATTCAGACTGCTTGATACATACCGGCAGCAGCATACTATTGACTTGCTTCCACGGTTGTGATACACACCATCTTAATACAGCCGTTCCACCTGTTACCTGCCGCTTATCCAGTGCAGCAGAGATGTGGGAAACTGCGGGCGGGTGAGAAAAGGATGAACAATGCGGACCGCCGTCATGTTATTCGGCCGCGACACAGCAGTTGTCAGTATGGATGATGCTGCACAGAAAATTTTCCCCCTTTCTGAGATCTCCGGAAAAAAATCCTCTGCCGAAGCTCTCCTTTCATCGTATCCCCGTCTGCTGGCCGCTGTTGTAGCTGCCTGCAGCTCTTTACCGGTTGAACCGGCCGTATTTTCTCCCGAATTCAAGGATCTTCCCGCGGGGGAATGGATGTGTTCAGTCGTTCAGCTTGACTCCTCCGCTACAGCCGCCGCCGGGGCGGTGTGTGCGGCAGTATTCACCCTTCCTGGGCCAGAGAGAGCGGAAGATGACCGGGCACCCTGCTCTGAGGCGGCATTCACGAGAACGCTCATTCGCATCCTCTCCCATGATCTGAGGACTCCGTTCATGACCGCCTCCCACTTCTTCAGCATTCTGCCCTCCTACATCTCCCCTGAAACCTCGGAGAAATTTGCGCCTTTGATAGCCGAGATGAGCCGGATATTCGTGTCAAGCAAGCTTCTGCTGGATAACGTGCAGCTTGCAGGTTCACTGCAGTATGCCGTGAACTTCCGGGAAGAGCGGCTCTCACTCAAGGAGCTTTTGGAAACGGCTGGGAAGACTGCGTCCGAGGCTCTGTCCCGGTCATCAAAGGGAACACCTCATTTTCCCCGCATAAAACTGGAGGAGGATGTCCTCATCAGCGGCGATGTCCGTATGCTTTCGCTGGTCATGAGAAACCTGGCAGCGGTGTGCCTTGCCCATGCTGACAGAAGCAGGCCCTGTACGATTTCTGCTGCAGTGGAAGAAGATGCGGTACATATTTCCTTCAGGTACACCGGGCTGCCTGTTTCCCAGAGCCTCATGGAAGCGGTTTCTCACAGCGATTGGGGAAGAGAGCCGGAGGAGAGTGAGGGGGTTCACTCTGTTGGTCTGTTTCTTCATACCGCTCAGCAGCTGCTTCACCTTCACCAGTCAGCCGTAACGGCTGAATCAGTTATTCCTCCGGGTTTTTCCGAAAAAAGGGCCGACTGCACGATCCGTTTTCCCCTTCAGCGCCGACTCAAACCGCATGGGCAGCAGCCTGGCGTGTAAGGGGTGTGCTTTTCACTGAATTATTGTATAGTGACAGTCAGCAGGCTGCAGTACCTGTGTCCAGCTTTTTCGGAGTTATGCAGAATGATAAACGTTGCGATTGTTGATGATCATCAGGTGGTGAGAAACGGAATCGAGGTTATGCTCGCAGATGCCCCCGATATCGCTGTCACTGCGGAATTTTCTGACGGCAAGGAGTTCCTCGAGGCTCTCCCGCGCCTCGGTCATATTGATGTGCTCCTGCTCGATATCTCCATGCCCCAGACGGGCGGTTTTGAAGTATTGACCGAGCTGGGCAAAACAGATGCGGTTAAGGGGATGAGACATCCTGCAGTCATCATTATAACGGTGATCAATGATCCTTCGGTAGCCAGGCAGGCACTGAATGCCGGAGCAGGCGGGTATCTGACGAAGGACGCCTCCGCAAGCCACATGCAGCAGGCTATCCGCACGGTCGCTGCAGGAGGGGTATGCGTTCCCGCAGCTGCCGGGCACGGGCTGGAAACTATCAGCGCTGTAAAGCGCCGCCGTAAGGAAACGCTCTCTGAGCGGGAGCTTGAAGTATTCCTCCGCATCTGCCGGGGGCTTACCATCAAGGAGATCTCCTACGACATGAAGCTCTCCCCGAAAACCATAAGCACCTATAAAAAGAGGATTATGGAGAAGCTTGAAGCTGAAACGCTCACCGAGCTTCTGAAGATCGGCACTTCCTGGGGACTCTCCTAGTCCCCGTGTTCCTGACAGTTTTCGATCTTTCCCAACTGATGTAAATCTGGTAAGATTCCTTCTGCTGCAGAAGCGGTAATCAGAGGGTATGCAGAGAAGGAGCTGCCTGTATGTTTGTCTCCCATAGAGATGTAATCGAAAAGAAAGTGCTCAGCGGGTCAGCACTGAAGCATGTCAGCAAGCAGGTGCTGATTGGACCGGATCAGGGGTGGAGCGATCATGTCATGCGTTTTTTCTCCGTGGGAAAGGACGGCTGCACTCCCCGGCACAGTCACGACTGGCCCCATATTATCTACGTAGTTGAGGGTGAGGGCGTGCTTTTCATTGACGGCGAGGAGCACAGTCTGAGTCCGGGTTCGGTTGTATTTGTGCCGAACAGGTCTGAACACCAGCTTACTCACAGCGGCAGGAGTGATGCCGATTTTTGCTTCATCTGCATCGTGCCGGAGTATGGTGATTCCTGACAGCCGGCCGGTTGTTCTCCTCCCTGCTGAGATGCGCCGCTGCTGCGCAGTATGCTTCGTATAGGAGGGGTGGTATGGGTGAGTCTCTGGTAGTAGTCTGGACGAGCGGTGACCGGGAAGCGGCTGAGCATATGGTGTTTATGTACACCCTCAATGCTGCCTTGCAGGGTTGGTTCGAGGATGTAATCCTGGTGATCTGGGGGCCTTCAGCCAGGCTGATCACAGAAGATGCGGAGCTTCAGAGTCTGCTCAGGGAGATCCTTTCAAGCGGGGTACGGATTGAGGCGTGTCTCCGCTGCGCTGAGCGGTACGGGGTTGTCAAAGATCTCGAAGAGCTCGGAGTCGAGGTCAAGCTGATGGGCAGCGTTCTCAGCGGTTATCTGAAAGAGGGCCGTCGGGTTCTGACGTTCTAAGACTCCTGTACGCCTTTCATGTGACATAGGTGCTCAGCAGTTCTCCGAGCTCTTCTTTCTTGAACGGCTTCGGGATGCTTGCTGTGAATCCGTAGTCTTTCGGATTTGCCATGACTGCATCCGCCGAATACCCGCTCATGGCAAAAATCGGGATGTCGGGACACTTGGCGCGCAGGGTGTCAATAATCTCCTTGCCGCCGAGTCCTCCTGATACTGTCAGGTCGAAGAATGCGGCCCTATAGAAAGAACGGTTTTCCTCAACTTCTTCACAGAGACGCAGCACTTTCTCCCCGCTTGCCGCCTCATCAACCTCATATCCCATTGATTCGAGCATTCCCCGGATGATGTTCCGTACGTAGGGTTCGTCATCCAAAACCAGAATTCTGCCGTTTCCGCTGTGGGCTGCCTTCCCCCGCTTCTGGTGCAAGGCGGGAGAGTCCTCTGACCGGGGCAGGCGGATGTGAAACTTTGCCCCTTCCCCCTGCCGGGATTCGACTGTTATCATCCCGTCGTGTTTGGTGATGATCGAGTAGCAGGTTGCCAGACCGAGTCCGTTACCTTCCCGCTTCGTGGTAAAGAAGGGATCGAATATCTTGTCGATTACGTTCTTGGGTATTCCTGTGCCGGTATCCTGTACTGATATATGCACATACTCTCCGGGATTAAGGTTGATGATGTTATTCTCCCGGATGACGGTATTCTCTGCGGCTATAGTTATGGTTCCGCCTTTGGGCATCGCCTGTTTGGCGTTAATGACGATGTTGTCGATAACCTGGACTATCTGCTGGACGTCGATATAGCATGGCCAGAGATCGGGGCTGATGTCAAACTCCAGCGTTACCGAGGAGCCTGAGAGGGCGAAGGCAGCGTTTTCCGTGATGATATCCCGGATGTCCTTCACCTCCCGTACGGGGTTTCCTCCCCTTGCGAAGGTAAGCAGCTGCTGGGTCAGTCCGCGAGCCCTGTCCATTATGGGTACGATCTCCTGGAGGTACTCATCGCTGCTGAGCCCGTTTGCGGATGCGTCACGGGCAAGTTCGATGTAGCCGAATATTCCGCTGAGCAGGTTGTTGAAGTCATGCGCAATTCCTCCGGCCATAACCCCCAGCGATTCGAGTTTATCGGTGCGCTGCATCTGTTCTTTCATCCGCACCTCATGCGTTGTGTCCCGGAATACCAGAACAATCCCGATGATTTCGCTTTTCATGTCTCGAATGGGGGCGCCGCTGTCGGCCACGATGTACCGCTCTCCGGTTTTGGATACAAGCTGGGCGTGGTTGGAGAATTCAACAATCAAGCCGGTCTGAATGACCTGCTCAACGGGGTTGTCCATCACTTCACCGGTGTATTCATGTACGATGCTGAAGACTTCCTTGAGGTTCTTTCCAACAGCCTCCGCCTGGGTCCATCCTGTCAGCTGTTCAGCAACCTTGTTCATCAGCTGAACATGTCCGCGGATATCGGTGGTTATTACCCCGTCGCCGATACTGCGCAGCGTTACATTGAGCCGCTCGCGGTCCTCACTGATCTCCTTCTCCCTCTCTTTCAGCTCCGTTATGTCGACGGTGAATCCGAGAAATGATTCACCTGAGAGCGCGGCGGCTTCTAAAGTCCAGTAACCGGTGGTGCCGTCCTTCCTCCGGAACCGCATCGTTTCACTGAGGTGTCCAGTGCTGAGCATGTCGCGGAACGTCTGCTCAGTCTTCTGGTTTTCTCCGTCTGCGGCAAAATCTCCGATACCCATCTGAAGCAGTTCTTCACGGGTATACCCGGTTATCCGCTCCGCTGCAGGATTGACATCCAGATATCTGCCCTCCCGGTCGGTCACAAAGACTCCGATGGGGGCGTGTATGATGTACTCCCTGAATTTCTTTTCACTCGCCTCCGTCAGTTTCTGGGCCGCTTCGCGCTGCAGAACCTCCCCCTGCAGCTCGGCTGTCCGTTCGCGCACTTTTTTCCTCAGCATCAGCGACCAGAGAAGCATGCTCAGGACAATAATGCCTGCCGGTACCAGGATGAATGCGAGGATCTTCAGGATATCTGCGAGGGTTGTCTCCTGCTCCTCATACACGGAGAACCATTTGTTGCTGATAGTACGGTAGGTTCCCTGTGCCCTCAGGGTCGTGAGTCCTTCGGAGAACTCCATTATGAGTGCGGCCGCCTCACTCTCATCCATAGCCGCATAGCAGTAGTCGAGCCTGAGCACATCAGCGCCGACAGTCAGATTGTCGAAGCCGTTCTTCTCAATCCAGTAGCGGGCCGGCATTTCCGCTGCCAGGGCGCAGTCCCCCCTGCCGGATGCGAGCAGCCGTAGAGCCTCCTCCTGACTTGAAACGGCGATGATCTGCTTTTCGTATCCGAACTCCAGCGCTTTGTGGTGCATGATATCCTGATCCATAACCAGGATTTCGAGTCCTTCGAGGTCTTCAAAGGTTTTCAGGGAGGGGTACTCATGCTTTCGCGTCACTATGACATGACTCAGGATCGAATGGGGCTGGGTATAACTGAGAATACTGTCCCGTTCGAGAGAGTAAAAGACTCCCTGAACGATATCGACTTCACCGTTAAGCAGCCGGTCATAGGTTTTAGCCCATTGGTCAAGGACTATCTCCACTTCAATGCCGATTTCTTGGGCTAGAGCTCTTGTCAGGTCTACGTTGAATCCGGCCGGTTCCCCGTTTTCATCAAGGAACTCGTACGGAGGATACTCGCTGTCGCCTCCGACCACTATTCTGTCAACTCTTCTTCCGGCTCCCTGCAGCGGTCCGAACCACTTGCTGTAGAGTCTGTCGTAGGTACCATCAGCTATGATGATGGAGAGCCCTTCGTTCAGCAGTGAGAGCAGCTGGCTGTTCCCCTTCTGAACGGCAAAGCAGAACGACTGCTTGAACTCCATGATGGGAGGTCCGGTGATTCTCAGGTCTGCAAAACCTTCATCCTGGATGATCTGAAGCGCGAGAAGCCGCTGCATGACAACGGCATCAACGCGTTTTTCCGCAGCCAGGCTGAGAGCCTGTGCTGAGGTCGCTGTGGAGATCACCGCTGATCCAAGGTTTCGGCGGAGTACAAATTCTTCGGCATTGTCACCTTTGAGGACCGCGACTGTCTTATCCTGGAGATCCTCGATGGAGCGGATCGACTCCGTATCCTTATGGACGATTATCGCCCCATTCATGGTCAGGTAGGGAAAGGTAAAGTCAAACATGTCCTCACGCTCAGGGGTCCTCCCTACGAGGGGCAGAACTTCCACCCTTCCGTACTGGAGGGCATCCTTCACTTCCGTCCACTGCCCGACAGTATAGTCAACTTCCATTCCCATGGCGTTCAGGGCTTCTCTCAGCAGTTCTACGGAAAATCCGTCGGCTTCCCCGTTTTCGTTGACTATGCAGTAGGGCGGGTATCCGTACTCGCTGCCGGCGGTTACTATCGGTGATTCCTGATGCAGTTGAGAATCCTGGGCAGGCAGGAGTGAGCGCCCGCCTGCGCCGAGAAGCACAACGAGCACGAGACATGCGAGAGATTTCTGTTTCTGCAGCATAGGACCTCTCCCTGAATCAAGTTTTAAGAACGGTAATAAGTGGCTATTTGATCAATAATAATCGTTACCAGCACATATGCAATATGTAGTGATTGAGTATTTGCAAGCCGGTATCACAAAAGGGGTGACAGAGCCTGTCTGCAGGGGATGCAGCGTACAGAAAAACAGCTGCCGCCGCACTTGACAGGTTAGCGGGGTGTATGTACTATATGCACAGTGAGTATATGCATTTTGCATATATAGATCCGCCTGCTCTATGTGTTTCGGCGGATTACTGGAGCTTATGATGCAGAAAGAGCCGATGTGCTGTCCCGACAAGCCTCACCATATGGAGAGGTTCCTTGAGGTCTGTCTTCTGCTTTTGCTTAATCAGGAGACTGGGCACGGGTACGGGCTGATGGAGAGGCTGCAGGATTTCGGGTTTTCCGCCGAGGTGCTGAACATCGGTACGCTGTACCGAACTCTGCGGAATATGGAGAAGTCGCTGTCAGTCACTTCACATTGGGTGGATACCGGCCATGGGCCGCGGCGCAGGATGTATAAGATTACCGATGCGGGGAGAGAGGAGCTGAGTCGCTGGGTTACGGTGCTGCGGGAGAGAAAATCCCGCATTGAGCTGGTTATCACGAAATTTGAGGAACAGCTGCAGGGATGAGATTCAGCGTTCATCAGATGATTATCTGATGCTGTTGAGCGGTGTGAGTATTCTTACAGGGACAAACGGGTGTACGCGTTCCGATAATAAGGGAAAGAGGTATTCATGACGGCAATACTGACAATTTACAGTCTGGTAGCTGCAGGGCTGGCAGTTTCACTCTTCAAGGACAGACAGAAAACCAAGAAAGCGTTCGTGATTGCGGGCAAGGGGCTGCGCAAGTCTGCCCCGAGCCTGATGGTGATGCTCGGGGTTGTCGGGCTTATACTCGGTCTGCTTACGCCGCAAAAGATTTCCAGTCTCATCGGGGCAGAGGCGGGTTTCACCGCTACGGTGACTGCGGCGGTAATTGGAGCTCTGACGCTGATTCCGTCTCTGGTGGCCTTTCCTCTTGCCGGGTCGCTGCTGCGGGCGAGTGCTACGGTTATGACCATATCAGCTTTCATCACTACTCTGGTCATGGTCGGGGTCGTGACTGCCCCAATGGAGATGAAGGTTCTCGGCAGGCGGTTCACTTTACTGAGAAACGGTCTGGGGTTCATCTCTGCGCTGCTTATTGCGGCTGTTATGGGGATGATTCTATGAGCGGTTCTGTGAAAAAATTTCTGCCGCCTGCAGCTGTTGGTCTTGTGTATGTCGGGCTGTTCATTTGGCAGCCGGATTCTGCTCGACAGTCATCCGGGGTTCTATGGGATTACTTCACTGAGATGATCCTGATCCTGCCGCCTGTTTTTGTTCTGATGGGGCTGATGGATGTATGGATTCCCAAGGATAAAATCCAGAAATGGCTGGGAAACGATTCTGGCCTAAAGGGAGGATTTCTTTCAGTTGTGCTGGGCACACTGCCTACTGGTCCGCTGTACGTGGCATTTCCCATGGCTGCTGCCCTGATCAGGAAAGGGGCAAGCATCACGAACATTGTTCTGTTTCTCGGCTCATGGGCTGCCTTGAAAATTCCGCAGCTGATGGTGGAAATCAAGTTTCTCGGCCTTTCATTTGCTGCTGCCCGTTTTGTCCTTACTCTGGCGGCACTTACCGTTACCGGTTTAATCATGAGATCTTTACTCGACAAGCTGCCTGACAAGGGGCTTCCGAAAGACTCCGATGCGGCACCGGTTCAGGTCCAGAACAATCAGATGCCTGCGGATCATGCGCAAGGGCAGGATAAGCGCTTCGCATAGGGACCTGAGACTAGAGGTGTAACGGGAGTATGTTCCGGGTTCTTATTCAGGGCATCTCGGCTGCCGAGCGGACGGTTCGTTCAGTCAGCTGCTCAAGTACCCGCAAAAGGTCAGTGGCCTGAACACCTGCAGGCCAGCCGGACTGCATCGTGATAATTCCAGATAAACAATCAATAATACTTCTTTTCCATTCAGAATTTCATTGCCGCAGGCATCAGTACGCGTGAATCTGCACGGAACCCCATCTCCCGGCTATCAATAAGCCGGCAGCCCGTGCAACCGCAGAACAACAGTTCGAAATTGTTTCGCTTTTCTCAACTCCTACACTATGGTTCCGAATATCGAGCCGGCTGCAGTTGAAAGAATTACCACGAGGAATACATACACGGCGGTTTTCTTGAAGCCCAACTCTCCTCCGATAACCAGCATGGAGGGCAGTGACAATGAAGGTCCAGCCAACAGCAGGGCCAGTGCCGGGCCTTTGCCCATACCTGCACCAAGTAGTCCTTGAACAATGGGAATTTCGGTAAGGGTGGCAAAATACATAAACGCGCCGGAAACTGCAGCGAAAAAATTGGCAGGAAGCGAATTGCCCCCTACTAATCCCTCAACCCAACGAGTTGGTATCAATGCTTCATGACCGGGTCGACCAAGCAGGAAACCGGCTGCAAGCACACCGCCGAACAGCAGAGGCAGTATCTGCAGGGCAAAATCCCTGGTAGCTCCTCCCCATTCAATCAGGTCATCTTTTGTAAACCAGCGAATAAGCGTATAGAGCAGCACAACAGCGAGTACTCCGGTTATCCAATACTTCGCCTGATGGACAGCATCCCAGAAGGAACTGGCGCCGCCTGAGGGAGCCCAATTGATAAATACCAGAATCCCGATCATGGAAACCATAAACAGGAGCATCTGTCCCAATGATCTTGCCTCCGGTCCGCCTGGATTCCGGAAGAGGCGTTCATCGGCTAGGCGTTTTTCATCTTCATGACGAAATACAGCCTGCATAACCAGGCCAATGATCCAAGCAAAAAGGATCGAAGCTCCCATGCGGGCAGCCCCAAGCTGCCATCCGAACACTTTGTAGGACAGTACTATTGCGAGAATATTAACTGCAGGCCCGGAGTACAGAAAGGCTGCAGCGGGTCCTATACCGGCCCCCTTTTTATAAATACCCTTGAACAGCGGCAGAACCGTGCAGGAGCACACGGCAAGGACTGATCCTGAAACGGAAGCAACAGAGTAGGCTACAATCTTATGTGCCTTGGGACCCAGGTACTTCATCACTGCCTGCTGATTGAGGAACACAACAACAGCTCCGGCTATGAACATTGCCGGGACGACACATAACAGCACATGTTCGTGAGCATAGTCGGCAAGCATAAGAAATGCTTCCTGTATGGCTCCCGCTACCCGCGGATGGGTAAACGGGATAAAGAAAACCGCGAGGAATATTCCTGCAACCGCAATCAGCTTCTTGTTCGGTGTTAACTCCTTGGCCGCCATTTCTTCACATCCTTTTCAGCGATTTGCATCCCTGCTTCATCAATAAGTTCCTGAGCTATGGGGGCTTTCCCTTCGATTACCCCCACCTGCTGCCGTGATACCATGCTCAACCCGCAGTCCCTTTTCCTGAAATATCCTTGTTGCGCAGACAGCAGGGTCTCCGTCAATAACCGTTTTCTTGTCAGCATTCCCAGCTGAAGCAATCAACCGGGACAAATGAGCTTCCGCAGCGGCAAAATTTCCGATATTCGCCGCAGCCGCTAGCACATCCCGTTACTTCACTCCCTGAAGGTACGATAGGATCTGATCCTTGTTGAGAAGTTTCCCCGCCGTCTTGACCTCACCGTCAATAGCGAGAGCAGGTGTCAGCATTACGCCCATTTCCATGATTTTGTCAGTTTCGGTCACCTTTTCTATGACTGCATCAATCTTTCCAGCTTCAACAGCTTTTCTTGCATTAGCCTCAAGGGCCTTGCACTTAGGACATCCGGTACCAAGTATTTGAATCAGCATGGTTCATCTCCTTTGTTTCCAAAAGTGGAAACTTATATGTTCCATTGTTGGAAACTTCAAGGATTATGTCAATAGAAAAAATTGAAAATGTTTCCAAAAATTGCAACTATTTATGTGCTTCATGAGCAGGGCAGGAGGACGTCCCACGTTTCCTGGATAACACCAGCGCGTGCATTGGCAATTCCCGGATCAGGGTGCGAGCAGAGGTGCTCAAGAAGATAAACTTCCCGATATCGGATCGATCCGTTACCGCTTCAAACGGAAAGTGAAGCAGCAGTCCCCAGCGCATTGATCTCCCGACAGACTGCCAGCCCTTTCGCCTCGGTACACTTCAGCATGAGGGTAATGAGTCTACAGGTTTTCCTGGGCGCTGCGGTTCTCAGGTCCCACAGGATGCAGCTGTACGTTCTACCCTGCAAGGGATACCAGGCAGAGCCGGTTTGTATTCCCGTGGTAAACGGGGTCCTATCACAGACAGCGATATAAAAATATTTTTTCATCCCGGCAATAAAACGTATTGATATTTCTCTATTATATAGATAGAATTCTATATGATGGAGAAAACGGTGATGGGGAACCTGGAAAACGTGGAAAAACACCTCAGCCAACTCAAGGCGCTTTCCGACATAACACGACTGGAAATCATCAATCTGCTGTCCTCCGGTTCCTTGTGCGCCTGCGACATTCTCGAATCCTTTCAAATTACCCAGCCGACGCTCAGCTATCATATGAAGCTGCTCACCGACAGCAATCTGGTAACTGCCGAGAGAGTGGGAAAATGGACTCATTACTCATTAAACGGCAGGGAGCTGGACGATCTGCTGGGATACTTAAAACTGGTTTCAACCAATCGTATCATCCCGTTGGTGAAGAGTACCGCAAAGTGTGGGAACAGAGGCGACAAGACCTGTAAACAATAACCCGTTATTACGTGCAACATCCGCCGGTAAGCGGAATCAGGGAGGTAGATGCATGGCAAACGCGAAGAGACCATCTGCAGACATAGGATTCTTTGAACGATATCTTACGGTGTGGGTTCTGCTGTGCATGGCAGTCGGTGTGCTGATCGGGGTATACATACCGGAAGTTCCCACATTCCTTTCGCAATTCGAGTATGCCAATGTCTCCATTCCTGTGGCTGTACTTATCTGGCTCATGATCTACCCGATGATGCTGAAGGTCGATTTTCACAGCATCAAGGAGGTTGGGCAAAACCCGAAGGGCCTGGTGGTCACCTGGGTCACGAATTGGCTGATCAAACCATTTACCATGTATGCCATCGCTTTATTCTTCTTCTACGTGGTCTATCGAGCGTACATACCCAGAGATTTGGCACGGGAATACCTCGCCGGAGCAGTCCTGTTGGGGGCAGCTCCCTGTACAGCTATGGTATTCGTGTGGAGTCACCTGACGAAGGGCAATCCCGCCTATACCCTGGTGCAGGTCGCTACGAACGATCTTATCATTCTCGTGGCGTTTGTTCCCATTGTAGGTCTGCTTTTAGGCATCAGCGGGATATCGATTCCGTGGATGACATTACTTCTCTCCGTAGTCCTTTTCGTGGTGATTCCTCTGGGGGCTGGATGGTTTTCCCGTGTGATCATTACGAAAAACCGTGGGTTGGACTACTTTGAGCATACGTTCATTCCGAAGTTTTCCCAGGTCACCATCACCGGGCTGCTTCTCACACTGATCATCATCTTTTCATTCCAGGGGCAGACGATCGTCGACAATCCGTTGAACATTGTACTCATAGCTATCCCGCTGATAATCCAGACATTTTTCATTTTTTTTGTT
Organism: uncultured Spirochaetales bacterium; assembly: GCA_964433385.1. GTDB lineage: Bacteria > Spirochaetota > Spirochaetia > JABMQR01 > JABMQR01 > M55B182. The sequence continues at coordinate 1,365 of CAYSRK010000254.1, read as the reverse complement.
GCATACCTGTGGGCTAAGGCATGGAAGCTTCCGCATGACATTGCGGCACCCGCCGGGCTGATAGGAGCTTCGAACTTCTTCGAACTCGCAGTTGCTGTGGCGATCTCAGTCTTCGGTTTGAGCTCAGGGGCTGCTGTCGCTGCGGTGGTCGGTGTTTTGGTCGAGGTTCCTGTGATGCTCACCCTCGTCAAGACAGCAAACAGAACAAAGGGGTGGTTCCCTCCAAGGAGTGCGTAATGAACGGGCAAAACCAGAAGGTGATTACAGATTATATCAAGCAGAGATACGGAGCTATAGCGCAGCAGGAGGCTGCCGGCGGCTGCTGCGGAGGGGGCTGCTCCTGCTCCCCAGGCCCAGCTCGCAGTAACCGCTTATCCTCAATCCTCGGGTATGAAGCGAAAGATTTGATCCAGGATGGTGCCGGAGCAGATCTTGGTTTAGGGTGCGGCAATCCTGTTGCACAGGCAGCTCTGACATCGGGAGAAGTTGTCCTGGATCTCGGCAGCGGCGGGGGTTTCGATTGCTTCATTGCTCGCAGACAGGTTGGAGAAGGCGGGAGGGTACTGGGCGTTGACATGACTCCTCAAATGATTGATCTGGCCCGAGCGAACGCTGCACGGCTGGGATATGCGAATGTAGAATTTATCGAAGGGGAGATTGAGAATCTTCCTGTGGATGATGATTCCATTGATGTGATTATTTCCAACTGCGTTATCAACCTATCCCAGGATAAGCAGAGAGTGTTTCAGGAGACATTTCGCGTACTAAAACCAGGGGGGCGCCTGGCTGTATCAGATGTAGTGGCGACTGCAGAACTTCCTGAGATAATCCGAAAGGATCTGAGACTTCTTGCTGGATGCATTGCAGGTGCTGAACATGTTCGGGTAGTTGAGCAGCTGCTTGTAGAATCGGGCTTTATCGACGTTAAGCTGACCCCGAAGGACACGAGCAAGGAAATTCTCTCTTCATGGATCCCCGGGAGTGACATAACTGATTATGTGGCCTCATATACCATTGAGGCAAGAAAACCCCGCTGAGGCAATCCGCCGATTCTCGAAACCAGGGTGGCAAGGCCTCTCACCGACATCAATGGTGTCAGCCACGAATGACAGGTTCTCAGTGCAGACCTGGGTGCAGTTCTCAATCATATCCCGGTATCCCGCGGCAGACTGATCCTGATGGGCCTGGCTCACAGGTCACTGCCCCTTCTCCGCCGAAAATTTCAGACCCAAAAAAATATTTAAGACTTCATGACTTGGGCTCTCATAATGTGGCAAAGCGATTTTTATATTCAATCAAAAACGATGTTCCAGGGCTCTCTGAATACTTACAAGAAATGGAAAATCTTTCAAAAATTAAAAATTT
>CAYSRK010000253.1:0-6470 GCA_964433385.1 uncultured Spirochaetales bacterium | reverse complement strand
ATGGTTGAGGCCCACTTTTTTCCGCCGGCGCTCTGACCTGTTCTCTCCGGCAGGGCATAAGCTTGTCGAAGCAGGAGCGCAGGAGACTGCTTTCAGGCTCCTCTGAACTCCTGTTTACAGCTTGACGGAGGGGATGTAGTATGAACATCTCGGAGGTGCGGCATGACAGCAGACAGAAGAGGGTACAGCTGCAGAGTACGAGTTTTCACAGCAGGGCTGCTGATCTTCACCTCTGCCGCTGCAGGAGCGGCATTGCCGCGCGAACTTGATTTCGGCGGTCAACTGTGGAGAGTCAGGAGTTCTGAAACACTCTCCGCCCCGGGCCCGAACTACTGGGGAAGCACGGAGCAGAGTGTCTGGGTTGACGGGGAGGGGCTGCACCTGCAGATGGTCCTGGACGAAGGGGGAAGGTGGAATGCGGTTGAGATCTTCACCCGCAGCCCTCTCGGCTACGGAACCTATACATTTACCATCGACAGTGACATCGAAGCCTATGATCCGAATATCGTCGCCGGGTTTTTCACCTGGGACTCACGCAGCGGGGAGGCAAACCGGGAGATAGATATCGAATTCTCTGCCTGGGGACGTGATGACGGGGTTATAGGGCAGTATGTGGTTCAGCCCTACACCTCCCCGGATCGGATCCGTACGTTCAGACCCTCCATGAGCGGAACCTGCTCGACCCATCGGATTGTCTGGAACCCGCAGGAACTCTCCTTCTCCAGCTTCCACGGAAACGTGGAACCCGATGATCCGGCTGCCCGGGGAAATCTGATGAGCAGCTGGACCTTCGCCGGGGCGGTGCCGACGGAGGGCAAGGCCCGCTTCAGGATAAACCTCTGGCTCTTTCAGGGACTGCCGCCGGCTGACGGGGGAGCTGCGCTGACCATAACCGCTTTCAGCTTCATTCCCTATACAGGGGAGCGGTAGCACAGCTGTCAGGGAACTTTTCGGAACCCCTTTCTTGACTGCGCGCCCCATCCCTTCGCCTTCTGCATAGAACTGAAGTAGGCCTTCACCCTCCAGAAGCTGATAATCTGACGGAGGCCGAAATTTTCGGCAACAGCCATGCCCAGCAGTCTCGCAGTATCCTTGCGGGAGTAGAGTTCCCGCTGCGTCTCGCCGATCAGCACGGATGAGGCTGAGACGAGAATGCCCAGCAGTATGGTCGTACTGAAGAGAAGCATGGCAATTGTAAGATTCAGCGCCCCGATCAGGGCAGATACACCGACCATAATCAGTCCCTGAACTTCGACAAAGGGTCCGATGAACTCGAAGAGGAAGTAGTAGAGCATGCCCACCGTGCCGAGCCTGCCGTAGCGGGGGTTCGCGATCAGCCGTCGATGGAAGAGAATGATCTCAATAAGTCCCCGGTGCCAGCGGTCGCGCTGGCGACGCAGCGCCCTCCACGTTTCCGGCACCTCGGTCCAGCAGTCAGCATCAAGGGCGTAATCGACAGAGTAGGGTTTCTTTTTTTCCCGCATGTAGCGTGACAGGCGGACGACCAGCTCCATATCCTCCCCCACCGTGTCCTGACGGTACTTTCCGGACTTCGTCAGATAGCCGCCGGTACGAATGGTAAGTTCACGATTGAAGACTCCGAATGCTCCGGAAATAATCATCAGCGTATTTATATACGCCCAGCCGACACGGCCGGTCATAAAAGCCCGGTTGTACTCCAGCGACTGCAGACGCGGGAGAAGACGGTCGGGCAGCTGGACCTCCTCCAATGTTCCGTGGTCAACCCGGCAGCCGTTGACCGGGATAATATTTCCTCCGACAGCGATGCTCTGGTGAGGAGAGTCAATCATGACCGCCGCGGCTTTCAGCAGGGCTTCCGGGTCGAGCAGTGAATCGGCATCTATCCCGCAGAACAGTTCCTTGGAAGCTATATTCAGCCCGAGATTCAGCGTATCGGCCTTCCCGCCGTTCACCTTGTCCGCAACGATGAGATTCGGAATTCTCCTGTTGAGATAGATGCCCCGCAGCGGTCTGGTACGGAGACGGTGGTGGATAATCATGTCCTGCTTTTTCAGGTCAAAATAATCGATCAGGCGCGCAAGGGTATCATCAGTTGATCCGTCGTTGACGATGATCAGCTCGTAGTCAGGATAGTGCTGGTTAAGAAGTGAATTGGTGCTCTCAATGATGTTTTCCGCCTCGTTGTACGCCGGCGCTATGATGGAGACGGATGGAAGCATATCCCGCATAAACAGAAGGCGCCGGTCCTTCAGGGCTGCCAGACGGGACTGTATATGTCCCCCTAGGAACGATAGGAAGAGAATGATCAGGTAGATGCCGTTAATGGCCAGCGAGTAGAAAATGAGCAGGTAGTTGAACCGTACCGCATAGAGCAGGCCTATCTCACGCCATCCCATCCGCATGATGGAGGTGAACTCGGAGGCGAATAGCAGCAAGGGGATGCTGGTGATCATCAGTATGAGGCCTGCAGCAAGCGTCACCCGCTTAGGGGTCTCCGTATGCGGCCTGGGATAGACAGTCGGCCGGCCCGGACTGCCGAGCTTGAGACGGGCGAGGATGTCCGGTTTGAGGTACTGCCGCATCTGCTGTTTCAGGCGCGGCCTGCGGGCCGCAGCTTCCGTGAGAAGCTCCGCGAGGGCATCCTCAATCAGAGGATCACGGTTACGGTTGATAAAGTCAATGACGGTACTGAAGTGGCCGGCTGTCGTCAGCTCCCGCACAAGACGTACCGCCTGATCCCGCATCGGGGTGTTGATGCGGCTCAGGTAGTATTCAGCCCTGTTCGCCAGCACTGAGGCAAGCAGCGATCGATCTATCCTGCGGCGGGCGCGGGGGAAAAGATCGTATATTCTCGCGAGGATGGCCGCATCAAGAAAAGCCATATCGGAGAGGGTCTTGACGATATAGGGATGAAGAGTTTTCTTGCGTGAGTAGGCCAGTATTTGCATGACATGATCCGGCTTCATCTCCTTGCCCAGAGCCCTGATCACATACGAGAGCGTTCTGCGGCTCGGGGATGAGGCAAACGGTTCCTTGGCAAGTTCCTCGGGGAAATGTTCCAGAAGGGCCTGCTGGCAGATGTTCCTGACCTGGGGGTTCCTCGACTGGGCCCGCAGGATCAGAAACTCACGCAGCTCCTCTGCCGGATATCTCAGGGCAAACCCGGCTAGGAGCAGCTGCATATAGATTCTGCTGTTTCCGGTTCTGTACTTGGCATACCGGAGGAAATCCTTACCGTAGGTGTAGAGCACCGCCCTGATCCGTCCGGCATACCATGGCGGCATTCCCCTCAGTTTACCTACCAGCGGCTTGATGGCCTTTCTCACCCCGTGACGGGAGAGCGCATCGGCTATGTGGAGGATCACCACCGGATGACGTTCGCCTGCGAGCGCTGCCAAAAGCGCTTCGTCGACTTCCCTGCAGTGTAAAAATTTTAGTTTGAACGCTGCCTCGGCGCGGGTGACATAGAAACGGGCTGAAAGTCTGCTGATATACCGGGAAGGGATGCCGCTCTCAATTACATAGCGTTGTATCTGCTTTACCCTGCGATCCGGAAGGGACAGTTCACCCGAAAGCCGGGTGAAGACCGTAAACAGTTCACCCGGGTTGATCCCGGAGAGTTCGAGAGGATCGGTGCTCAGCACCTCTCGCAGATGCTCATCTGCTGCTGTTCGCCTTCTTCTCCGGCGGCTGTGCCGCAGTTTCTGAAGCATGGCCAGGGCGATGATCACCGCATCAAGGAGCAGAAGGGCTATTGTCAGGACAACTGCTGTTACCGGGGTCATAACGACGTCTGCTCCCTTATACGAGCCTGGGAAATCATTTCCACAATCCCTGTAAGCTCAGCCAGGATAACCGGTCGCTTGAAATAGTGGTAGATTCCCAGCCTCTGGGCACGGGATACGCTGTTTTCATCCTTGCTGTGGGAGATGAGCAGAAAGGGGATGTCACGATAACGGGCTGTATCAAGCAGCTCCCTGCGCAGGGTAAGCGCTCCTTTTTTCGGAACCATCAGCTCCGAGATGATGAGATCCGGCTCCTCCCGGAAGACAGCCTCACGGCCATCCAGGCCGTCCTCTGCAATGACAACCCGGAACCCGCGCTGAGTGAGCTCACGTTCAATGAGATCTCTCTGTAGACCGGGAAGGACGATCAGCAGTACCAGGACCGAAGCGTTCGCCCTCGTATCGTATTCAGACTCGAACACCAGAGAGTTTTTCCCCCGCTTCTTTGCGCTCTTCAGGCGAAAACGGGCTATCTGAAGAGCTTCCTGAAGCAGTGCAGCACCCGCGGTTTTTGCGGCATACCCGGAGGGAGGAAGGTCCTGTGCGTGCATGAGCCCGACCGATACCGAGACCCTGGCTATGAAGATGGGGGATTCGTACACGGTGTTCTTGATGGTGTTGGCCTTCTCGACAGCCTCCTCCTTGCTGACCTGCTTCATGTAGAGAGCAAAGTGTCCTCCTTCGAGCTTGAAAGCCCTGAAGTTCTCCTCGCCTGCCTGGCGAAGGATATAGGAGAGGTTCTGCAGGGATGCATTGCCCTCCTCAGAGCCGTAGTTTACGTTGATATCCTCCAGGTTATCGATGCTTAACAGCATCAGGGCGAATGGAAACGGCTCGCTGGGGTACTTCTGCAGCTCATTCGAGAGATAGGTGGTGAAGAAGCTGCGGTTGTAGAGTTTGGTTACCGGGCACCGGACCAGCGACTCTTCAAGTTCATGGAGTTTTGATTCCAGTTCGAGCTTGCTGTTTTCCAGTTTCTGCACTTTGGCGTTCAGCGTGTCCTGCTGTCTGCTCACGTCAAAGACCAGGGAGTCAAAGTAGGACGGAAGTGCGATGCCGTAGGTCCTGCTCATCTGCTCAACCAGGGGACTGACGAGCGTCAGCCACTTCATACCCTTCTTCAGGGCAGCCAAAGAGAAGAACTCGTTCCACAGCTCCTCTCCCGAATAGGGTGAGGAGAGAACCTCGCGTTTTCGGTAGTCCAGAACGATCGGGGACTTTCGGTAGACCTCCCCTACCGCCTTGATGCCGAATATTGCGGCGTACCGCTTCATCACCTCGCTGCAGAGCGCACGGTAACCGCCGGCCTCCTCAAGGTTTTTCCGCAGAGGCTCGAGAAACCGGCCGCAGGGCAGATCTCGGAGAATCTCGATATAATTATCGACATTTTCAGTAATAATTGAGCCGTGCTGGGGACAGATCAGGGTAATGTCATAGGATGAGAGTTCTGACATGACCGCCCCCAGAATATCATGCGACGGCATGTAACTTTCATGGAAGGTCTTCATGGCCTCGGCGTAATCATCCCGGGCGAAGAGCGATCCCGCCCCGAAGGCGCCGAAGAGATCGCCTGAGAGTAACGCCCGCTGATCCGGCAGGTAGGTCATGATCGCTCCGGGAAAATGGAGATACGGTGCGGGTATGAACTTGATAACAGAGCCGTCCTCCAGTCTGTAGCGGTACTTGAACCTGTTGATATAGTAAAACTCGCCGGCAACTCCGTAGTAGCGTACTATTGCAGCTGTCCGTTCGTGGCAGCAGATCACTCCGCTGAACCCGCTGCGCTCAAGAAGGGGGAGGGCTGAACAGAGGTCCGGGTCCTGGTGGCTGAGAACAACCGCATCAATCTTTCCGATCGGGTGCAGGGTGGAGACGTTCTGCAGAACCTCCTCCCCGTCGAGAACTGATCCGGGGTCGAACAGTACGGCCGAACCTCCCCAGAGCAGCAGGTAGGGGTTGCACTGGAGCCGTCCCCCGCGGTCGGCTTGTCCGACCCAGTAGAGCCCATCGCTCAGTTTCCGCACTACCTCTCCTTCCACTTACTCCTCCCCGTGCAGGAGGTATTCCTGCAGCACCGTATAACTCGATTTCAGCCGCACCTGAAACACAGGATAGTTCCAGGGCTCCCAGGCAAGCACCGCCGGGCTGTTCTGTTCTCCTCCGGGCTGCGGCAGGGTATCCAGAACCGTACCGGAAACGCGGTCGGTTACTGCGACACTGACGGCAATTCCTTCGGTAACCGTTGTCTTAAGCGTATCCCGCAGCGGATCGGTAAAGTAGGTTCCCCCGTCATCAAGAACGGTACGGGAACTTGGGTCAGATACGTTGATTCTTCCCCAGGGGATGCGAAGCGAGACCGTACTGCCCGTGATGTGCACGTGCGCGCCCGATTCGGTAAAAGAGCCGAAGTTCAGACGGCCGGAGTTTTCGTAGCGGGCCTCAATCACCGTCCCGTCGGCAAGCATGCGCTGCCGGTTCACCAGCTTCCGCGGCTGTTCGAACACCCCCCTGCTCTCCAGTCCCTCGTAGGTCGAGAAGCGGTAGGAGCCGCTGTTATAGGGCGGGATAACCGCCAAACTGCTTTCCAGCGGTCCCCGCAGGGTTATGAGGAACTCCATGCCGGACGGGGCCTGTGCATCGATTTCTTCGCTGTATCGCAGCTCTCCGCGTTGGCGTCCATAGGTATCGAGGCCGATGAGGATC
>CAYSRK010000252.1:0-4893 GCA_964433385.1 uncultured Spirochaetales bacterium | reverse complement strand
TAGATCTTATCACAATAAGGCTATAAGCCGTAGTGTTAGATTACACTTGACCCCGCTTAGGTGGGGTCCTTTTTTTGATAAACCGTATCTATATGTTTATAATACAGAAAATAACAGCTGATCAGTTATAGCTCTTTCAAGATTACATTCAACCTGCAACCAATAGTATGTTACAAGCATATCTTGTATCATCTATTGGATTTCTATATAGTATAATAAAAGTGGTAATCTGCACGCCTTGATAATTCAAACCTTTGATAGACAAGTGTCCCTAATCACGGGTGACACTCCGGGTGACAATATTTACAAATTTCAGATTTTTTTGGTGACAAATCTACCCCGGTACGCTATTCTGTCTCTGAAGAATGCTGGTTCCTAGCACTGCATATAGTCTTGACCATCTTACTAAGCAGAGTCTTCTGTTTGGTACGTTTCGCTGTTGCACCAATGCAGACTGACTGGTAGCAGAACTGGTAGCAGAAAGAAAACTATAGTACAAATCATGTACAGGTAATGAGGGAAACTTACGTTTCGTAAGCATTGGATGCATATCAGCATCAGTTAAAGCATCGCCTTTGAGCCTGGACCGCTGAGGTCCGGCCCTTCCCCGGGGGATACGGCTGCGATCATCCGCTGCGGCATCCTGACCGGCCGACGGCTGTTGAGGTTCATGAAGTATCCTGTCTGGATACCGGTACAGTGGTTCACCCCGTTGCATGCTATCTCGTACCCCATCGTCCACCGGGACCCCCCTGCCTTGAGCAGCCGGCAGCGGCCTACAGGTCTGTCGCTGATGGTCAGCGGCAGCAGATAACGCACCTCGGTATGCGTCAGCACCGGTGAAAGAGAATCGGCAATCATATCGGCAAAGGGGTAGAAGCGGTCAAGAAAGTAGTGACGCAGGTCCTCAAACCATCTCACGTAGACGATATTGCTCACGTATCCCATCGCATCGACGTCGTAGGCCCGTACGTACAGCTCAGCTTCGATGTTCATCGGTTCCTCACCCATACATCAGCTCCTTCCTGCTCACCGCTGCCCCAACTCCACCCAGACAGCTCCCCCGCGGGAACTCTCAACGCAGGCTTCGACAAACCGTACCCCGTTGAGTCCGTCGACTGCAGTCGGATACTCACATTCTGCACTGGGGGCGATGCCGCTCTTACGGTCCAGCAGGGCGGTGCAGTAGCTTCGGTATATATTGGCGAACGCTTCGTAATACCCCTCAGGATGACCGGCGGGAATTCTGACCAGGGTCTCCGCTCCGGGGAAAAATCGGTCCCTGCCCCTGATGACCGTCCGCTTTGTCTCCCCGGTAACGGCAAGTTCGTATCGATCGGGAGTCTCCTGCGACCAGGATACCGATCCCTTGGTCCCGTAGATACGAAACGAGAGTCCGTTGTCATGGCCCCAGGCTATCTGGGAGCACCAGTAGAGGCCCTTCGCTCCTCCTGCATACTCAAGCATGACTGATGCATTGTCATCGAGACGGCGTCCTTCAACCATCGTGTCAAGCCGGGCGCAGAGCGAGCGTATGGTGAGACCGGTGACGTAGGATATCATATGCTCGAGGTGGGTCCCAATATCACCGACGCAGTTTGATATGCCGGAGGTCGACGGGTCGGTACGCCACTGCGCCTGGGCATTGCCGCTCCCGCGCTCAGCCGGTTCAGCAAGCCAGTCCTGGGGGTACTCCCCGGAGACGAATCGGATATTCCCGATATCCCCGCGCCTGATGAGCTCCCGGATCTGCCTGACCGCCGGATAGCCTCTGTAGGTGTAGGTGACCCCGAACTGAAGTCCCCGCTCTTCGGCGAGGGCAACCAGCTCGACAGCTTCACTGCTGGTGATCGTCAGCGGTTTGTCGCAGACGACGTGAATGCCGTGCTCAAGGAAGTTCTTCGCCGTCTCATAGTGGGTGCTGTTGGGGGTGACGATCACGACAAAATCAATCGGGTCAGGGCGGCTGCTCTCCCGCTCAGCCATCTGCCGGCTGTTTTCGTAGAGCCGGTCCCGTTCAACTCCGAGCAGTGAGCCGGCTGCGGCTGTTTTCTCGAAACTGCGGGAAAAGCAGCCCGCTGCAAGCTCGGCAATATTATCGAGGCGCAGGGCAGCCCGATGGACCGCCCCGATAAACGACCCCTCCCCTCCGCCGACCATTCCGTAACGCAGCCGTCTTCCCGCAGCGCCCGCTGTACTCTTTCCTGCCTGTATCATGCTGATTCCCCCCCTTCTGTTATGTGCACATCCGGTTCCCGTCAAATTTCAGATTGGCGGGCACCCCGGTCTCAATATATCCCCGCAGCGCGGTAAGTGCGCCCTGCAGCTGCCCCAATTTTCCCTCAGGCGTATGGCTCCCCGCATGAGGAGAAACGATCACGTTGGGGAGACGGTGAAACGGAAATCGTGACCCGGTCGTTTCCGGCTGCTCCCTCGAGGGATAGCGGTACCAGACATCAAGCCCGGCTCCCCGGATTGTTCCGTTTTCCAGGGCATGATAGAAAGCTTCCTCCTCAATGATTTCACCGCGGCTGACATTGACCAGGAACGTACCGGCGAGGAGGTCGATATTCCCGCTGTGTATCAGGCTGCGCGTCTGCGCGTGCAAAGGCAGTGCGACAAAGACGATGTCAGCTCCTGCAAGGGCTTTTCTGAGGTCTGTAGTGACCTCAGAAAACCCGGGCGGCACGTCCGCAGTCCTGCGGTAACCGACCGTCCGGCAGGAGAAACCGCTGAGCAGTTTCGCTATATTCTTCCCGATATCACCGGTACCGAGCACGGCAGCTCTCTTGCCCTGGATGGAATGCCAGTAATCGAAGGGCTTCTGAGGGTTGCCGGTCCTGTGCCAGTTCCCGCGGGAGAGGTCGTTGTGAAACTCCACCACCCTGCCTGTCACCGCGAGGGCGAGCGCAATGGCCCGCTCAGCTACGATCGGTCCGTTTCCGGGGCTGTTTGCTGCCATGATACCCCGGCTTTGCAGGTAGGCGAAATCAAGGTGTCCAACTCCCGAGTAGGGGACAATGATCAGTGACAGCCGCTTTGCCCGCTCAAGATCGGGGAGCTTCGGTTCCCCGTAGACCAGGACATCGGCCTCGGGGAGAAGCGCCCGGTACTCCTCTCTTCCGGCAGCGGTGATGAAGGTATGGCCATGATACCGGACAGCTGTCTCTGCGACTGCCTCAGGAAACTCAGCAGCAAGATGGGTATAGAACAGAACAGTCACATACTCCTCCTGCCTCATACTACCCCTGAACGGGAGACGTGATCAACTCAATTGTTCCGCACAGGTTCTTCAGTACGCTCTTCGCTTCTCCTTGGTGATCTCCTTAGCCAGGCGGGATATCTCCTTGCGTTTCGCGCTCTTTTCCATCCGCACCTTCGCCGACTGCCTCGCCTCGGCATAGGCCTGCTCTCTTTTCAGTTTCAGGTAGCTTTTAAACCGTTTCTCATCCAGCTCGCCTGATTCGAGCGCGGCACGGACCGCACATCCCGGTTCCTGTCCGTGGCGGCAGTCGCGGAACCTGCAGCTGCGGGACAGCAGCTCAATATCCTCAAAGGTCCGCTCAAGTCCGTCTCCCCCCTCATGAACCCAGAGCTGCAGTTCCCGCATCCCGGGGGTGTCGATGACCAGCCCGCCGGTCTCAAGCAGCACCATCTCCCTGCGGGTTGTCGTGTGGCGTCCTCTGCTGCCGAGGGAGCTGACTTCATTGACCGCGAAGCGGCTGCTGCCGAGCAGGGAGTTGACTATGGTGGTCTTTCCGACTCCGGAGGAGCCGACAAATGCCGCTGTCAGCCCCCTTCCCATGAGTGAGCGAACCTCATCCATCCCGGTTCCGTTCGCTGCCGAGAGGACGATAACCCTGGTCCCGGGAAAGGAGTCCTCCACCTCAGCCCGTAAAAGGTGTGCATCCTCCCGCAGGTCAGCTTTATTAAGCAGCACGACCGGTTCGGCCCTGCTCTCCCAGGCGAGAACGGCATACCGTTCAATTCTGCGCAGGCTGTAGTTATCATCCAGGCCGGTGACTATGCAGAGAAGGTCTATGTTGGCAGCTGCCGGCTGCTCATCGGTGACCTCACCGGCTGCCTTGCGGCTGAACAGGCTCCTGCGGGGCAGGACGGCATGAATCATCGCCCTATCCTGCTGCTCGGGCACCACAGCTGCAGCAACCCAGTCTCCTACTGCGGGAAAGTCCTGCCGCCCGCTGGAGCTGTAGCGGAATTTTCCTGTCACCTCGCAGAGGTACTCTCCCCCCTCTCCCCAGGCGGTGTAGTATTCTCTATACTCCCCGGCTACCCGCAGCGGTATCAGTCCCGCAGCTTCGCAGCCGGCAAATGATTCTGAAACATGCCTGTTCCAGCCCAATTCAGACAAACTGTATCCGTTCATTTCCCTGTTTCTCCCAGTCGTAGAGCTCTGCCCCCCTATGGAGCAGTCTTTCAGCAGTACTGCAGCATACATGCCGCATTAAAGAGTCGTGTACGCATATTCGTCAGCTTCGAACCGGGGAATTCCCGATCGGGTGATCAGAAAAGGACAGGATCAGCGCAGGCCGGGGGTATCCTCGCACGAAGGGACGTTGTTGTACGCAATCATCACTGTTACCTCCTTGCCCGTAAGATCAGATGTACGCTCCGCAGCAACACGGAAGCCCACCGCCGTGAGTATACCACTGCCACCGCTTGCGGTAAAGAGATATACCGTGCATCTGCTGATTATTTCACACAGCTGGAGATGCAGAGGTTTTTCTGCGTATAGCCACCCTAAACGCCCTGTATTATACATAGTTCGCATGTTACAATACGTCATTACAAAAGCTAGCGTGAGTTTATTAAGCACTTTTTAATAATTGCCATTAATTATATAAATTATATAGAGATAGAGAGAACGAGCCT
>CAYSRK010000251.1:0-12000 GCA_964433385.1 uncultured Spirochaetales bacterium | reverse complement strand
ACGATCAGAAGCAGAAGCAGCTGAAACATATCCTCGATGTGGAAATACCGCGCAATTCCCAGGAAATCGGATCAGCGCGAGACCTGGGCGACCTCAAGGAGAATGCCGAGTACAAGGCAGGTAAGGAGAAGCAGGAATTACTGAATATAACTGTGGGAAGACTTAAGGATGAGCTGGACCGAGCTGTTGTGATATCCCCTGAATCTGTGGATGACAGCAAAGTCTCTTTCGGCACGAAGGTGACAATGAAGAATCTGAAAAGTGGGAAACAGGAAGCATACACGATTCTCGGTCCCTGGGAGTCCGACCCGGAGAATAATATCATCTCTTACCTTGCCCCGTTCGGTTCACAGCTGCTGAACAGAACCGTTGGAGAAGACCTGAGATTCATCATCAACGAGCAGGACTATGCATTCAAGGTGAAGAAGATCCAGAAAGTGAAGTTTTAATACAGACTGTTGCGGATTTCCGGTCCCTTGCGGAAGAGAAAATCGATTGAGCTCGCCCGATATACAGCTGCTGTTGCAGCCGCCCCTGCTGAACCTGCTCCGGTGAGCAGCAGGATGTTAACTGCGCTGCGTCCGGAAAGATACCAAGTTCCGCCCGCAAAAGCATAACCTGTGAGCAGCACCAGCAGCGGCAGGTTAGCGGCGACCACCTTTGCACCCTCACGAAACAGTCTTCCCGACTTGAATTCGGGAAGCTGTTTTCTGATATATCGCAGCTGGATGGCGAACGAAAAAGCATAGGCAATACTTGCAGCTGCTCCAAAGGCATATACATCCAGACCGAGAGCTATACCTCCCGCAGTAAGCAGGATATCGGTCACTCCGAAGACTAGCGCAACCTTAACCGCCGGTTTCAAGGCGCTTACCGCGAAAAAATACCGCTGCGTGTAGTTGAACAGCCCCCCGAAAAGCAGGCCGGGTGCAAAAGCCCGCAGTGCGGCCGCTGTCCTCTCGGCATCGTCAGGGGTAAATCTTCCGTTTACCAGTAACGAGTACGACAGTTCTCGACTGAAGAAAAAGAGCATGAGCGCTGAGGGAATGAGAAATACGGTGATGTATCCGACTCCCTTTCTCAGCTGCTCCTCGAGAGCCGCACGATTGCCCTGCTGGCTGGCTCTGCTCATCATCGGGAAGAATACTGTGGCTATGGAGACGTAGAATACCCCGAAAGGCATCTGCCAAAATACGATCGCATTGGCAAATGCGGTGACTGCTCCCGTCGGAAGGCGACTCGCCAGGTAGAAAGAAACCTGCTGCGCCGCAGCAAGAATACCTGATGTCAGGAGAACCGGAATAAAAAGTCTCATCACCGCCTTGAAATCGTCATCAATGAAAGAAAAGCTGATACGCAGTCTGAAACCCTGCCGGAGGTAGGAAGGCAGCTGCACTGCCATCTGCAGCAGTCCTCCTGCAAGAACCCCAGCGGCCATGGAATATGCCCCGATGGAATCCGAGAGCAGGATAATGGAGAGAATGACCGTAACGGAGAAGACAAGGGGAGCGAGGGCCGATACAGTAAAGATGAAGCGGCAGTGCAGCACTGCCTGAATGGCGGCCGTTGCGGAAATAATTACCAAGTAGAGAACAAAGAAGCGCAGGAGAGACGCTGCAAGCGACAGCTGTCCCGGATCGGAAAAATCGGAGAGAGCTTTGATCACAGGTTCGGGAAACAGCAGGGCCGCGGCAGTCAGCGGCAGCAGCACAGTAACCTGAAAACCGAAAATTTTTTCGGTAAGCCGCCTTGCAGCTCCTAAATCCTCTGTCTTCCCCTCCCCCCTGAATGCCCGGGTGAGAACGGGGATAAAGGCCGATGAGAGCGCCCCCTCGGCGAGCAGTTTCCTGATATTATTCGGTATGCTGAAGGTGAAATTAATAACATCGGCCGTTCCGCCAGCTCCGAAAACTGCAGATATGATACTGACCCGGACAATCCCCAGCAGACGCGAGAGGAGAGTCGAAACCATGAGAACAAGAGAGGAGGAGGCAGACGAACCGGGTTTTCCCATGTTATACGGATCCGGCATATGCATCGAGAAAATTTTTTCTGTACTGACTGAACGTTCCGTTTTCGATACTGCTGCGGATCTCTTCAAGGAACGTATGCAGAAAATACAGATTGTGTTCGCTGGCCAGCATCAGCCCGAGGATCTCCTTAGCCTTGAACAGATGCCTCAGGTATCCTTTTGAGTAGAGCCGGCACGCACGGCATCCGCAGCCGGGATCTATGGGCTCCTTATCGAATGTATGGTAAGCTTTTTTCAGGTTGATCATACCCTTGCGGGTAAATACTGCTCCGTTACGCGCTGTACGGGTGGCGAATACGCAGTCGAAGAGGTCTATCCCGTCAGCAACGGCCTCAAGGATATACTCGGGCGTCCCGATTCCCATGACATAGCGCGGTTTTTCTTTCGGCAGGAACTCAACCGTCCAGGCAAGCATCTCCTGAAACAGGGGAAACTCTTCTCCAACCGACAGCCCTCCTACGGCAATACCGGGAAAATCGAGTTCTGAAATTTTCAAAGCACTCTCCTTTCGCAGGCTGCGGTAAAAATTACCCTGCACAATGCCGAATAGTTTCCCTTGATACTCCGGATAGAGCGCCCTGCAGCGGACCGATCTCTCGGCCCAGGCGTGGGTTATCATCATCGCCTCAGCTGCCCGCTTTTCGTCAATTTCCGGTCCGGTACAGACATCAAGACACATCGCAATGTCACTGTTGAATATCCGCTGCGCGTCAACAACTTTCTCAGGGGTCAGCATATGGCTTGATCCGTCAATATGGGATTTAAACGCTGCGCCCTCGGGTTTGATTTTCCGGAAATCAGCGAGACTGAAAATCTGAAAACCGCCGCTGTCGGTAAGGATGTTATGCTCCCAGCCGCTGAACTCATGGAGACTTCCGTAGTTCTCTATGACATCAAGCCCGGGCCGGAGGTAGAGGTGGTAGGTATTGGCAAGAATAAGCCGGTAGCCCATCTGTTCGACCGTTTCATGGTGCAGCGCCTTAACTGTGCCATGCGTACCCACCGGCATGAATGCCGGTGTCTCTACCGTACCGTGGGGCAGCTGAAGCCTTCCCCGCCGTGCCTTTGAAAGAGAATCGGCTGCTGTTTCCGTAAATATATGCTCACTCACTTCGTATCCTCACGTTTTTACCGCCTTCAGCAGAGCTGACCCGATTATACCAAAAATGACAAGGGGGAGCCAGGCGCCTGCCAAGGGAGGGATGTACCCCTGTTTTGCCAAGAGAATGCTCACCATCTCTGCAACATAGTAGAGGATGGATACAGTCAGGCTCAGCAGAATGCTGAAAAACAGGATGTTTTTCTTGAAAAGCCATGCAAACACGCTTGAAAACAGAATTACTATAAGAGGCGTCAGGGAGAAGGAGTACCGCTCGTAGAAGTCTGTAAGATAGGACCTGTAGGTCATGAAATCTATCAGTCGAACCCGATCAAGCAGCCTTCTTGCGTCCGGTAAACGAAGACTTGAAATATCTTCAATCGTGTTCTGAAAATTTTCCGGTTCCAGGGTGAATGCAGGACCGTTTAACTCCTCGTGAAACATTGTTTCAATACCTTCCGGGGTAAAGGAATAGACCGCAGCCCGCTCAAAATCCCAATACCCCCGTTCATTCCAGACCGCCCGGTCTGCATCTATTCGTTCTGTCAGCCGGGAATTATCTTCAAGTACGAACAATGACAGGTTCTGAATCTGGTGTCGGTCATCACGGTAGTAGCCTGCGTAGTATACGTGATAGATACCGTCACCCTCCTTTGAGGCAGCTTTGATCGTAATCTGGGAATTGTCTGCTGTGGGGGAGAATCCAAGCAGTTCGGAAGTCAGTTCGTTTTTATCATTGAACGTACGGATGACAAGGTGTTCGTTAAAGAGAAAACTGCCGTAACTGATCAGCAGACCGAAAAGTATGAGGGGGAAGATGAACGTCCTGTATGATATGCCGGCATTGAGAATTGATATGAGCTCGTTGCTTGAATAGAAACCTGCCAGCGCATACGTGGCTGAGAAGAGCAGAGCCGGACTGAGCGAGTAGGAAACTGCTTTGGGGATGTAGAGCACAAAGAGTCTGACAATATCTTCAACGGCCGTATCATTGGCAATAAAACGGTTCACATTGGTGAAGAGATCAACAAATTCGAGAATCAGGACAAAACAGAACAGGGCCGGCAGAAAGGTGCGCAGCACCTGTATCATCAGGTATCGCCAAATCGCGGTTGTCATCGCCTGCTCCTCAGGTAGAAGAGCGCAAGACCGAGACTGAGAAAAAGGAAGTTTGGAAACCAGAGCAGTATGAAGGGCGGCAGGGGCAGACGGGTACCCATTGTCTGTCCGGCAAACAGGAGAAACCAGTAGAGCGTTGAGGCTATGACCCCGACTCCGAAGCCCACTACCCTGCCGTTTCTCATCCGCAGGGCGGAGAGGGGAAAGGCAAAGAATACCAGAACTGTGCAGGCTGCGGGAAGCGCACTTTTTTTATAAAACTCCAGAAGATAGTACTCGAGTTTTCGCGATTCAGCGAAGCTTTCCTCCATAGTGACCATTCGGCTGTAGACTTCAGCGGTACGGGAAAAACGCCCCTCTAAATCCTGCTGAAAATCTTCAAAGTAATTCAGATAGGCCTGGCGGCGAAGGTTCAGCGCTCCCCGGTCAATCTCCGCCTGACTGGCCTCGTTTTCCTTTACCAGTTCCCTGATATCGGAATAGAGGTCCCGAATGCTCATATCATTGGGGGTAAGACTCATGAAACTGTAACTTACCGTGTCAAGAAAGACTGCATACTCCATCAGATCCGCGGTGAAGAAGTCATACTCGTCCCGTACCCGCAGTTTCGGGGTAAAGCCTACAGCTTGCTCAAGGAGTATGTTCAGCAGGTCACTCCCCGATTCCGACTCCTCAAGACGGGCGGTACGGGAGGTTATGACCGTCATCCCGCCTGAGTCCGGCTTGAGGATCATCAGCGAGTCAATATCATTGCCGCTTACGTTTCCGGTAATGAAGAACGTGTTTCCGAACCGGGTCACGCTGTTTGCCCGCAGTTCAAGAGAGGGGTTTCTGTAGAGCAGCTCCCGGTAGAGTTTTTTGTACTCTATGGTTCCCAGGGGCTGGAAAACATCATTGAGTATGAACGAGGTGAGCGAGAGAATGAGGCTCAGCAGAACAACAGGAAGAAAGATTCTCTTCAGCGATATACCTCCGGCCCGCAGAGCAAGCACCTCATTGTTGGAGGAGAGCTGACCGAGCGCCATGGCTGCACCTGTCAGGGATGCGAAGGGAAAGGTGAACGAGAGGATTACCGGAACGGAGTAGAGAATGATCTTTGCAACATCAGTAAGGGAGACATTGGCAATGAGGATATTCTTGGCTATGACGAGCAGCTGGTTGACGAAGAATATGGCAAAAAAGAAGCTGAAAGCGACGAGAAAGGCGAACAGATACTCTTTTGAGATATACACATTGAGCGTTGTATACCCTGGCCTTGTCTTCATCACCTTATATTCCGGTTGACCCGAAACCTCCCTCGCCCCGTTCAGTGGAGTCCAGCCTGCTGCGAGGAGAAAACCGGGCAGCTATGCACGCCGATACGACAAGTTGGGCGATACGGTCGCCGTGTTTTACGATAAAGGGCTTGCTTCCATGATTGATCAGCAGAACGGAAACCTCGCCGCGGTAGTCTGAATCGATGGTTCCCGGAGCATTGAGAACGGTAATGCCGTAACGGAAAGCGAGTCCGGAACGGGGACGCACCTGCACTTCGTAACCGGGAGGAACCGCTAATCGGATGCCGGTGGGAACCCGGTCATACGCACCGGGTCCGATATGAATTTCTCTGCCTTCAGGAAGGCAGGCGCAGATATCAGCGCCTGCAGCGCCTTGCGAAGCATACATCGGAACTGCAGCTCCCGGCTCAAGGGTAAGGGGGATGGCGATGTTCAGATCGTGAGCAGGCAGAGAATTCACCGGTGGTATCACTCCCTAGGCATATGACATGAAGGTTCCTTCAGACCGGTAAGAATCTGATCTCAACCGGCCGGAAAGAACCTTCCGCAGACCGCTCAGCGGTCTTTATCCCACGCGTACTATGGCGCTCAGGCCTTGTCAAGCTCGATCAGTGCGTCTATATAGCTGAGATTCAAACGACCCATACGGTCAATTTCCATCAGTTTAACAGGAATCTCCTGGTTGACCTGCAGGACCTCGCCGACAGTATTCACCCGCTTGCGGGAGAGCTTTGAAATATGGCAGAGTCCCTCTTTACCAGGCAGGATTTCGATAAAGGCCCCGAAATCCATGATCTTTTTGACTGTTCCGTTATAGATTCTTCCAACTTCCGGCTCTTCTACAATCGACTTGATCAGTGCAAGGGCATCAAGGGCTGACTGAGCAGTTTTCCCATAGACAGTAACTTTGCCGTCATTGTCAATATTGATTTCAGCCCCGGTCCTTTCAGCAATACCCTTGATGGTTTTGCCGCCCGGTCCGATAACCGCGCCGATTTTCTCTTCATCAACTCGATAGGTCTCAATCCGGGGAGCATAAACAGAAATTTCAGAGCTGGGATCAGCTATCACCTTGTTCATGATCTTCAGGATGTGCAGGCGGCCTCTGCGGGCCTGTTCGAGCGCCCTGCCCATGAGTTCTCTGCTCACGTTGGCAATTTTAATATCCATCTGAAAAGCGGTGATGCCGTCCTCTGTTCCGGCAACCTTGAAGTCCATATCCCCAAGATGATCCTCTTCGCCGAGAATATCACTAAGTACAACACTTCTTTCTCCGTCGGAGATCAGCCCCATCGCAATACCGGCCACCGGTTTCGCGACAGGTACCCCGGCAGCTAGAAGTGCAAGCGATCCGCCGCAGACAGAAGCCATCGAGGATGAGCCGTTGGACTCAAGAATTTCAGAAACTATCCGAATCGTATAGGGAAAATTATTTTTTGCGGGAAGAACCGACTCAAGCGCTCTCTGGGCAAGGTGACCGTGTCCGATTTCCCGTCTGCCGGTACCCATCCTGCCGGTTTCACCCACTGAAAACGGAGGAAAGTTGTAATGGAGCATAAAACGGGAAAAACTCTTAGCACCGTCGATATTATCCTGCATCTGTTCATCGTAGACTGTGCCGAGGGTTGTGACGGCAAGACTCTGCGTCTCACCCCGGGTGAACAGGGCGCTGCCGTGGGTTCTCGGCAGGACATCTATCTCACAGTCAATCTGTCTGATATCCTCCACACCGCGGCCGTCGGTACGTTTCCCCTTATCGAGGATTGACGCCCGTACGATCTCATACTCCATCTCCTCAAACAGCGCATCGAATTTTTTCATACCTTCTTCGCCGTATTCCTCAAGAACGTCGGCGAACTTTTCGGCAGTCTCGCTTTTCACCTGTCTCAGGGCAGCGCTGCGGGTATGCTTGCCCATGACAAAGCAGGCCGCTTCAACCTTATCCCGTGCGTAGGAGCGGATCGGTTCGAGGAAGGATCGGTCATCCTCCTGTGCCGGCAGCGGCAGCTTTTCCCGTCCCACTTCAGCGGCAAGCTGTTCCTGGGCCTCACAGATCTTCAGGATTACCGGCTGAGCCCGTTCAATGGCCTCAAGCAGCACGTCCTCGCTGACCTGCATAGCGCCGCCTTCCACCATAGTGATGCCATCCTTCGTGCCGGATACCACAATGTCGAGACTGCTCCGTTCTATCTGATCGAAGGTGGGGTTTATGATGTATTCCCCGTCAAGATAGCTGACGCGAACCGCACCAACAGGACCCTCAAACGGTATATCCGAGATATGGACGGAGGCGAAGGCCGCAACCATGGCTATCATATCAGGGGGATTTATCTGGTCAGCTGATATGACAGTCGGTACAACCTGGATATCACGTCCGAAGGATTTGTGAAACAGCGGCCGCATCGGCCGGTCAATCAGGCGGCAGACAAGAATTTCCTTATCCTTCGGCCTCCCTTCCCTTTTGAGAAACCCGCCAGGTATCTTTCCGGCAGCATAGTACTTTTCATTGTACTCAACCTGCAGGGGAACGTAGTCCAGTCCAGGAACCTCGCTGCTGCCGCAACAGGCTGTGGCCAGGACGGCGCTGCCGGCGTATGACGCAAATACGGCTCCGTTGGCCTGTTTTGCCATTTTCCCTGTTTCCAGGGTTAAAACTTCACTACCTATCGGTATTTCTACTTTACGTATCATCTTCAAATTCCTTTTTCAAAATCAGCCGCGCCCAAAAGAACCTGCCCGTAGGAAGAGACCGGGATACTGCGGCTTGCGGGGCTGCTCCGGCAGCTACTTTCTCAAGTTAAGCTTGACGAGCAGGTCACGATATTTATTAATATCTGTATTTTTGAGATAACGGAGAAGTCTTCTCCGCTGCCCAACCATCTTCAGAAGACCGCGCCGACTCGCATGATCTTTTTTGTTGCTTTTAAAGTGTTCAGTCAGATCCCTGATTCTCGCTGTAAGCAGGGCAATCTGAACTTCGGTGGATCCGGTATCTTTGCTGTTCATACCGAAAGACGCTACAATTTCCTGTTTTTCTTCCTTTGTTAAAGCCATGGATGACTCTTCTCCTTATCATCTGGTATTTTTTCAACTATCAGCAGTTCCTTGATGCCGACCTGTTGACCAGGCGGCTGCTGCAGGCGTACCCGCAGGCTCTTCCGGTCAATCAGGAGCACCCCCTCACGCAGCGTACCTTCCGCATCGTCAAACACGAGGGAGGATCTGTACAGCCCCGGTGGCGGCAGAAGCTGGGTTAATTCCTCCGGGTCGATATGAACGACTTTTCCGGTCTGCTGAACACTGCAGCGGGTCAGGTCAAGCGCATACACTTTATCGAGCAGTTCAGCAGCTTTGACCATATTGCCCCGCTTGATGAGCAGGCGGACATAGGAGCTGCTGACCCTGTTCGTATCATCGTGAACAAGCTGTTCAATAATCGATGTCTGAACCGAGGTTTGTTCAAAATATTTCTCTATCATTCCAGCCGTGAAGGACGCACCGATGCCGCACCTGAAATTGCTGCCGATAACCAGTTTAACCATAGGAATATGGCCGGAAAGATAATCAAAAAAATCCTCCCCTCGTAGTTTACTAAAATCGGAGGAAAAGTCAATCATAACCGCTGTATCGATTCCATGCTGCTCAAGATGTTCCAACTTCTGCCGTTGGGTGAGGATACAGCCGTGAAAGGTGTCCGGATAGAGTATTTTCTTCGGATTCTCATGAAACGTAACGACATATGACTCAAGGTGCGGATCGGAGGTAACTTCGTTCAGAAGCTTCATATGGCCGCGGTGAATACCATCAAAGACGCCGACAGTGACGGCAGCTCCCCGTGCATGGGAAAAATTGCGATTTTTTACCAGCGGAAGCTGGCTGTACTCAAGTTTACGCATCCGGGCTTCCTTGCACGTCTTCGGCTCTCTTCAGCACAGCGGTAATACTCGCAGGAACTCCCGTATTTCCGTGAATCTCCATCAGGGCAACGGCAGCCGTCTCCCCTTCAGGGGTACAAAGCAGACAGTAGCGGGGCGCCTCCGGCGAACGCTCGAGCTCCTGCGGATCAAGCAGGATCTTACAGGCCGGCAGTACCCCGTGGCAGAGTTTCTTCAGCGCTTGCGACTCGAGCGTTACCGCAGAGACAGAGGGAAGGCGGGAAAAAAACCGGCAGCTCCGGTGTACCTGCTCAAAGCTCACCTCTTCCAGTCTGCCGGCTTCGCTGAGGCTGTAGGGTCCTACAGCCGTTCTCTTCAGTTCGCTCACATGCGCCGCAGAACCGGCAGCCCGCCCGAGGTCCCTCGCGAGAGAACGAATATAGGTTCCCTTTGAGCAGCGTATTTCAGCCCGCAGGCGGGGCGGGTCCCAGTTGAGCATCCGGAAATACTCAATGTACACCTGACGCGGCGGAATAACAGGTTCCCGTCCCTTTCGTGCTTCAGCATAAGCCCGTTTTCCATTAACGTGAACTGCTGAATAGGCTGGCGGCACCTGCATCATGGAACCGGTAAACTGCGAAAGCAGCGGATCCAGAACGGAGAGTTCAGGAACGGGAGCGGTCAGCACGATCTCTCCCTCAGGGTCAAGCGTGGCAGTCTCCTCTCCGAACGTGAACACTGCCTCATAGGTTTTATCGAGGCTGCTGAACAGCGGATTGAGCTTAGTGCACGCTCCGAGAAGGACGACAAGCAGGCCCTCGGCAAACTTGTCCAGGGTCCCTGCATGGCCTGTCTTGGAATGCAGCAGCTTCTTCACCGGAGCGAGGGCGGAAAACGAGGTTACCCCTGCTGGTTTATCCAGCAGCAGAATGCCGCTTACTGCATTAGTCTTCATTGTTGAGAGAATCAATCAGACGGTTTACATTCATACCGTCCCGTATGGATGTATCGGCGGAGAACGTGAGTTGGGGAGTGTTTCTGCTCTTCAGCAGTTTCGCCAGCTTCCCCTGTATGAAGCCGGACGCGCTGTTAAGCGCAGCAACAGAACGATGCAGCGAACCCTCATCTTCGAATGAGGTAATGCTCACCTTGGCGTGGGCAGTATCGGAGGAGATGATAACCCCGCTGACTGACACAAATGTGCTCAGTCCGGGATTCTTTATCTCCCCTTTGAGAATCAGCATGCTGACTGCCTCGGCTATACGGGATTCCAGCCGTTTTTTGGTATATTCGCTCATACTATTCCGTTGATAACCCGCCGGCTATGTAAGTTTTTTAGCCACCTCAATTCGTTCGAACACCTCAAGAATATCACCCACGCGGACATCCTGGTAGGTATCGATGCCGATACCGCACTCGTAGCCTTCCTGGACTTCACGCGCATCATCCTTGAACCGCTTCAGCGAGGTGATCCTGCCGGTGTAGAGCTCGATATCATCCCTGATGACATGCACCGCAGCGTTTCGTACAACGCGGCCCTCAAGCACGTATGACCCGGCGATAAGACCGATTTTCGGGACCTTGAAGACATCGCGGACCTCAACCTTGCCGATAACCTGCTCCTTGATATCAGGAGAGAGCATGCCCTCCATGGCCGCACGCATATCGTCAACAGCATCGTAGATAATATTGTATTTTCTGACATCAATCTTCTCCCGTTCGGAAAGCAGTTTCGCTTTAGGAGTCGGGCGAACGTTGAAGCCGATAACAATAGCATTTGAAGCGGATGCCAGGTTGATGTCATCCTCAATAATGGCACCGGCAGAGGCCCGGATAACGTTAAGCCGGATCTCGCGGGTGGAAAGTTTCTCCAGCGAGGACTGAAGGGCTTCCACAGAACCATGCACATCACCTTTTATGATGACCTTCAGTTCCTGAACCTCGCCCTCCTGAATTGAATCAAAGAGATTGTCCAGTGTCACCTTCTTGACATTGCTCGCTTCACCCTGCCGTTCGAGTTCCTGCCGCTTCATACCAATCTGACGCGATATCTTGTCGGTCTCAGTAACCTGAAACGGTGACCCAGCATTGGGAATTCCAGTGAATCCGAGAATCTCTACCGGGGTGGACGGCGTCGCCTCATCGATCCGGTTGCCTTTATCGTCAAACATCGCCCGGACTTTTCCGGGATAGACCCCAGCGACAAACGGGTCTCCAACCCTGAGCGTACCCCGCTCAATTATCACCGTCGAGACGATTCCCCGGCCGTGGTCCACCTTTGATTCAACTATCTTTCCCTCAGCCCGGGTATCATAGCTGGCCTTAAGCTCAAGCATTTCCGACTGGAGCAGTATTGTGTCGAGCAGTTCGTCGATACCTTCTTATTTCAGCGCGGATATTTCACAGTAGAGAGTAGATCCTCCCCAGTCCTCGGGCAGCAGGTTGTATTCGGAAAGCTGCTGTTTGACCCGCTCTGGATTTGCCTCAGGAAGATCAATCTTGTTAATTGCCACAATTATGGGAACTCCGGCCTCCTTGGCATGATCAATCGCCTCCTTCGTCTGGGGCATCACCCCGTCATTGGCGGCGACAACGAGC
>CAYSRK010000250.1:0-8249 GCA_964433385.1 uncultured Spirochaetales bacterium | reverse complement strand
CATCGAAACCGCTTCTGAGGATGTGGTAATCGATCGGGCAGGGAGAGGCGGGAACAATACCCGCATACCCGTCGCTCCAGACCGCACCGTAGGGCGAGTTGAACATGAAGAATTCAAGCTCGGAGGCTGCCATAGCTGTGATGCCGTCGGCTGCGAACCGCTTCAGCTGCTCTGCGAGAACGGTCCTCGGCGCCGCAGCTGCAGGTACGCCGTTCTTTCCGGTCAGATCGCAGAAGACCAGGGCGCTCTTCGGCTCCCAGGGAATATCTCTGGCTGAAGAGAAATCGGGAATCATGTTCAGGTCCCCGAACCCGGTATTCCATCCCGCCACGGAAAAACCCGACAGCGGATTCTGTTCGATATCGACGGTCAGAAGGTACTCGCAGCACCCTATATGGGCAGCGGTGAAGAAAAAGTCCGCGGACAGCCGTTTGCCGAGCAGCTGTCCGGTGTGATCGGGAAAAACGCACAGGACAGTATCCAACGCCCCCGCATCCGCCCTTTCGCGCAGGTCCGCCCGGGTCAGCTTTCCCACAGCGCTATGCCTCTTCCCTGCGGACGGGACGGCTGCAGACGTACTTCAGCCAGCTGCTGAACTCAGACTGCCTGACTGCATCGTCAGTAATATCCTCGTCAATACCGAGCTGCCACAACAGGTCAAAGCGCCCCGGATTGCGGTGAAGGTCCTCCATCATTCCGACATAGCGGCTGAGGTCCTCATAACAGGAAAAAAACCCGTGTTCGATCAGGACCTGCGCCCGCGCGGTGGTAAGCCGCGCAATTTCGTGCAGGTTGTACTCGGGGTGGTACTGCGTAGCCCAGAAGGTACCCTTCTTACAGGTGACCGTCATCGCCTGGATACCGCTGAAGGGGTTGTGGGAGAGGACCTCAGCCCCCTCCGGGACCTGACCAACTATGTCGTAGTGGCTCTCAAATCCGTAGTAGACCGGCGGTTTCCCGGCCAGCATGGGGTGGTCCATCCCTGCCGCTGTTTTTGCTATTTTCCTCCCGATCCCCATCTCCCTGCCCCGGGGATTCTTGACTACCGTCCCGCCGGCAGCAGCGGCAGCCATCTGGATGCCCCAGCAGCTGCCCCAGGCATCGACTCCCAGCTCATACGCTGTCCGGGCCATATCTATCTGGGCCTGTATCGTCGGCTTCCATGTCTCATAGATCGTCAGATCCGCCCCGGTCCAGATGATCCCCCGCAGCGAGAGCAGCTTCTCAGGCCCGGGAAAATCCTCCACAGCGGAATCCGAGGGGAAGAACACCTCATACTCGGCATCAGGAATATACTTCAGCAACATATCAGCATAGAGCTGCCAGGCATACGTCATGCCCGCCTCCGCCAGTTTTGCCCGGCTCGCCGCCGAATAGCCGTCGCTTATGAGAAATTTCATGCAGTACTCCTTCAGGCAGAGCGGGGACGATCCCGGTGCATCTGCGGTCTCAGGCTTCCGACAGGTGCGCATGCTGCCGGTTCGGCTGCAGAAAAACAGCCTCTGCTGAACATCTGCCGCAACCCTTTGATTATAACCCTGAACCTGCAGTTTGAGCAATGATGAATATAAATGATTTATTATGAATTTTTATGAATTGTTTTCACACACTTCTCACTCTTTTTCAGTTGTGATTCTGCTTGATACGTATTACAATGGGAAGGTGGATAATCACACAAGGAGGTTTTTTTATGAAAAAACTACTTATTCTCACTGCGGCCCTGCTTCTTGCCTTTGGCGGCTTTATTGCGGCAGCCGGAACGGAAGAGGTTCAGGAAAGCACAACCCTGCGGCTTCTGACCTGGGGCGGATACGCTCCCGATGAGCTGATTCAGAAGTTCAAGGAAGAGACCGGGATTACGGTCGAGGTGACAAACAGTAACAACGAGGAGATGATCTCCAAGCTGCGGGCGACTCGGGGCGGAGGATTCGATCTTGCCCAGCCCTCACAGGACAGAATCTCGGCAGTCCAGATGGAGCACGGCGTCTACCAGCCGATCGACTGGTCAAAGGTAAACACCGACCAGCTCGATCCGTCCCTCGTAGCCGCCGTCAAGGAAAATACCATGGTTGACGGGGAGTCCTACGGCGTTCCGCACGTCTATGGAACCTCAGGCCTGATCGTCAACAAAGACAAGGCTCCTGACATCAAGGATTACAAGGACCTGCTCGATCCGAAGTACACCGGCAGAGTTTCCTACCGAATGGTCCGCCCGACTCTCATTGGAATGGGCTTCTCGCTCGGCTACGATCCGTTCGAGCTCTACAACGATACCAACGCCTACCAGGCGTTCCTTGATGACATGGAGGAGGTGCTGATTGAGGCAAAGCCGGTGGTGAGAAACTACTATGACAATGCCGATCAGCTGCTTGAATCCATGCGGTCGGAAGAGGTCTGGGCGGCAATGGCGTGGGAGCAGCTTGGCTGGAAACTCTATGCAGAGAACCCAAACATCGACTACCTCGCTCCGACCAGCGGCCCCCTGGCATGGGTGGACACCTTCGCTATCCCGGCCCGTTCCGAGAACGTGGAAGGGGCTTACAAGTGGATCAACTTCATCCTGAGACCGGAAAACGCCGCGGTATTCACCAACTCTGAAACCTACGGAACTGCCTCCAAGGACGCGGTTAAGTATCTGGATCCGGAGATCAAGGCAAACTTCGAGCGCGGACTCCCGCCGGAAGCTCTTGCTATCACCAACTGGTATCCCCCTGTTCCCCCGGGACTCGAGGAGATGGAAGGGAAAACCATGGATAAGATCAGGGCCGCCAACTGACGCCCTGAACTCTGCAGCATCGGGCAGCCCT
Organism: uncultured Spirochaetales bacterium; assembly: GCA_964433385.1. Classification (GTDB taxonomy): domain Bacteria; phylum Spirochaetota; class Spirochaetia; order JABMQR01; family JABMQR01; genus M55B182. The sequence continues at coordinate 5,442 of CAYSRK010000250.1, read as the reverse complement.
GCTACGGCGGGCTGCCTTCTGCTGAATCGTCAGTATTCAGCCTATTTCGATGAAATCCAGACCATGAAGGATATCCCATGCAGGCAGCTCTATCGGTGAAAAACCTGACAAAGATGTTCGGCAGCTTTACAGCTGTCAGCGATCTTACCTTCGATGTGGAGGACGGTAAGTTTTTCTCCATACTCGGTCCCTCCGGGTGCGGAAAGACTACCCTGCTGCGGATGATTGCCGGCTTTTACGAGCCGGACCATGGAACCGTGATGATCCAGAACCGGGAGATGAAGGGGATTGCCCCGGACAAGCGTCCGGTGAACCTGGTGTTCCAGCAGCTTGCGCTCTTTCCGATGATGAACGTCTTTGATAATATCGCCTTCGGCCTCAAACGCCGCGGAGAGCGGGGAGCCTCCGTAACCGCCAAGGTCAATGCGATGCTCGAACGGGTGGGTCTGCCCGAGTACGGAGCTAAAAAGGTCGACCAGCTCTCGGGAGGCCAGAAACAGCGGATTGCCATTGCCCGCTGTCTCGTGCTCGAGCCTGAGGTGCTCCTGCTTGATGAGCCGCTCGGAGCGCTCGATGCGAAGCTGAGAGAGCACATGAAGGTGGAGCTGAAAAAGCTGCAGGTCAAAGTCGGCACAACATTCGTCTACATAACCCACGATCAGTCAGAGGCCATGGTCATGAGCGACTACGTGGCGGTTATGAACGCCGGCCGCTTTGAGCAGCTCGATACGCCCCAGAATCTCTATAATACACCGGCAACCTCATTTGTAACCCAGTTTGTCGGGGAGAACAATAAATTCAGCGTCTCCCTCGTAAAGGATGAGTCGGGCAATTTTTACGCTGAGGATGAGGGCCGGCGCTACTCGCTCTCCCCTTCCTTCAGTCTGACTGGTGAGGAGCGGTTTGATATGTTCGTCCGCCCTGAGGCGATGATCATCAACCCTGTCGATGTAAAGCCGGGGTTCAATGTAATGAACGTTGATGTCAAGGCGATTCTCTTCGACGGCGGCAACAGCCGCCTGCTCGTTACCCCGCCCTCATCGGATGAGGAGCTGGTAGTCGCCCTGCCGCAGAACCGTCAGTTCGACTACATCAAGGCCGGCGATTCCATCAAGGTCGGGTGGGATCCGGAGGCGGCGGTCTGCTTCAGACACACCCAGGAGAGGATTTATAAAGATGAGATCTGATAAACGTCCGATCCGCTGGAGCTTTTTCGTCTTCTTCATTCCTGTGTTTCTCTGGCTCTTCCTTCTGATAGTCCTCCCCCATCTGGAGCTGCTGAGAATGTCATTCATCAGCTCGCGCAGCGATGTGTTCACCTTGAACAACTACAAGGCCTTCTTCACCGAGCCGATCTACTGGCTGACCTTCACGCGCACGGCTCTCTACTCTGTGCTGGTGACGCTTATCGTGCTGACAATCTCCCTCCCGGTGGCTTTCTATATCACCAAGATAGCCAGCTTCAGAATGCAGGGCCTGCTCATGGTCCTCATACTTGTCCCCTTCTGGGTCAGCGAACTGATCCGGGTCTACGGCTGGATGATCCTCCTGCGAGAAAGCGGCGTACTCAACCAGTTCCTGGTCCGCATCGGACTCTTCCGGGAACCGATCGAAATGCTCTATAACGATATTACGATGGTTATGGGGCTGGTCTACACCTCCATGCTGTTCATGATAGTGCCTATTATCGGGGTCATGGGCAGTCTGGATGATGCTCTGATAGAGGCGGCGCATGACCTTGGGGCGAAGAAGCTCGTTATCTGGAAGGAGATCATCATCCCCTACTGCCTGCCGGGAATTATGTCCGGCAGCATCATTGTCTTTATGCTGGTGCTCGGGAGCTATCTGACCCCCAAACTGATGGGGGGAAAGAACGCCCTGTGGTTTACTGAACAGATATACAACCAGATCATCGTCTACTTTAACTGGAACCAGGGCAGCGCCTTCGGGTTCCTGCTTCTGCTGCTCTCCTCCCTTATCATCTGGATAGCGCTGAAGCTTACAGGACAGCAGTTCACCAAGGTGGTAAAATGATACGGACACTGCCCAGTTCGCGGCTGTACAGATTCGCCTTTAAGCTCTTTATCTTCATTTTTCTCCTCTTTCTCTTTGCTCCCCTGATCATAACCATGATCCTCGCCTTCAACGACTCGATGTTCCCCTCCCTTCCCTGGAAGGGATTCACGCTTGACTGGTTCTTCGGAAAGGGGCCGCAGAAGATCGGTCTGTTCAATGACAGCTTCAACCTCCGGGGCATATTCACCTCTCTCAAGGTCGCTGTTGCCGTCTCCCTGCTCTCTACTCTCTTCGGCACGCTGGCAGCCTTCCTCTTCGCCCAGGAGGAGTTCCGCTTCAAGGGAGCGCTCTACTTTCTCATGATAGCTCCGCTGGTTATCCCGGGGGTAATTCTCGGCATTTCGATTCTGATGTTCAGCAATACCCTGAGCGTATTCATCGAGGACACATTCGGCGTGTTCCTGAAGTTTCTCACCCCAAGCTTCGGCCTGGTGGTCATAGGGCAGTTTTCCTTCATCACCACTATAGTGGCTATGGTTGTGCTCGCCAGGCTGAGAAAATTCGACCGTACCCTTGAGGAGGCCGCTGCCAATCTGGGAGCTAACCGGTTTCAGGTGATCTGGTTCATCACCCTGAAGTATCTTCGTCCCTCGATCATCGGGGGTGCGGCGGTCGCTTTTCTGATGTCGTTTGAAAACTTCAACACCACCCTATTTCTTGTCGGGTCCCAGTCCACCCTGCCGATCAATCTGTATCAGCAGGTTCGCGACGGTTCCACCCCGATCATTAACGCGATTTCGTTCATCCTGATCCTCACCACCTCGATTGTCGCTGTGGCGACCCTCAATACGGGCGGGAAAAAGAGCAGCTGACTCACGAACGGGAGCTGCAGGCGCACGATGCGCCTGCTCCGGAGGGATTCGTTATGCAGAAGAATACAGCTACGTGCATCATAGCCCAGATCAGCGATTTCCACGTGGGGAGGACTATAGCCTTCCCCTCCGGATCGGTCGAACTCTACAATCAGCTGCTCAAGACTGTCTCGAGCCTCAATCGACTCGATCCCCAGCCTGATCTCGTCATGGTAACCGGTGATTTGGTAAACCACGGGAGGGAGCAGGACTACCGTCAGGTCAAGGAGGCGCTCGACCGGATCAGAGCTCCTTACCGAATCGCTGCCGGCAACCATGACCGGCGAAAATCGCTCATCGAAGTATTTTCTGACCATCCCTACCTTGCAGAGGACGGGGAGTTCATCCACTATACCATAGAGGAGCTTCCGCTGCGGATAATTGTGCTCGATACCCTGGAACCGGGGACCCATTACGGTCTGTTATGCGACAGACGTCTGCAGTGGCTTGATGAGCGGCTGGCCGAGCAGCCAAAGCGGCCGACAATGATCGTCATGCACCATCCCCCGTTTTCCACCGGCATGCCCTACCCCGACAGTCTCGGACTGCGGGGTAAGGAGGGGCTGGCTGAAGTACTGAAGAAGCATCACCACATTGAGGCAGTCACCAGCGGCCACACTCACCGAGACGCCTGCCTCCGCCTCTGCGGTACCGTAGCGTATACGGTTCCCAGCTGTTCCTTCAGTTACAAGCTGGAACTTCACGATGTGGATGATCTTGATCCGCTGCTCGAGCCAGCCGCCTACCGGCTGTTCCGTTGGGATCCGACGACGGGACTGGTTTCACATCTCGCCTACGTTGACCGCTACGAATTCGGACTCACCGAAGGGGTGCCGGCTCCGCCGGAGGCGTAAGGACAGCAAGGTAAGGAGCGAACAGCAATGCTGAAGATCGGTCACCGCGGGGCTGCCGGCTGGGAACCCCAGAATACCATGAGTTCATTCCGAAAAGCCGTGGAACTCGGCTGCGACTATATCGAGACTGATATCCACCTCTGCAGGTCAGGAGAGCTTGTGCTCATCCACGACGCCCGCATTGACGCTGTTTCCGACGGCAGCGGATTGGTCGGCGACATGAGCCTTGCTGAGCTCCGCGCCTTCGATTTCGGCAAAGGACAGACACTAGTCACGCTTGAAGAGCTTTTTCAGGAAGTCTCGGGCAGGGCGAGACTCAACCTTGAGCTTAAAGGACCGGATACCGGGGCTGCGGCAGCTGAATCAGTCCAGAAGGAACTGGCAAAAGGCACCTGGCGGGAGGAGGAGCTGCTGGTTACCTCCTTCAGGCACAGTGAACTGGACCGCTTCCATCAGTTGCTCCCCTCCGTTCCTATCGGTGTCCTGATTAAAGCAGTCCTGCTCGATACAACGGGGTACCTGAAACGCTTCTCTCCCTCATTTCTTGTTACCAGTCATGAATTTCTGCAGAAGATGCTCGTGGACGAGGTGCACGAGGCCGGGTATCGCCTGCTTATCTACACGGTCGACCATCCCGGGGATATTGAGCGCATGTACCGTCTCGGGGTGGACGGCATTATCAGCAACTTCCCCGACCGGATCGCAGCGTACGAGGCGGCCGTGCCGCAATAAAAGGAAGGTCTCATGCAAAGCAGGTCTGCTGTCGGGACGGCTCCCGGCAAGGTTATTCTTATCGGCGACCAGTTTGTCATCCAGGGCGTTCCTGCGGTTCTTGCCGCCCTGCCCTTCTCGACGGTCTGCACCGTGGAGGTTAAGGAGGGCGAGAAACCGGGCTGGACGCTTGATGACCGCAGAGAGGAAGTCCCCGGCTATATTGCGGCCAAGCTTGAGGACCAGAAAACGGCTATGAATATCATGATTGAGGAGATGGGATTAGCAGACCGCTGCCTCCATATCACCCTATCCGGTGATCTGCTTGCCGGAAGCGGTGTCGGGGCAAGCGCCGCCAATTGCGTCTCCTTTGTCCGGGCATGCAGCAGCCTCTTCAATCTCGGGTTTGACGACGGTGCAGTGAACTACTTCGCCTGGCGGGGTGAGTTCGGATACCACGGACTGCCGAGCGGTCTGGACAATACTGTCTCCACCTACGGCGGTACAATCCTCTACGAACTGCATGACGGGAAAAAAACGTTTGAAACTCTCACGCTTGCCCGCCCGATCGAGGTGGTGATGGGCAACAGCGGGGTGACGGCCGACACCTCCAAGCTCAAGGGTTTTCTGGAATCCCAGCGGGATGAGAACCCGCAACTGTTCTTCAGCCGGCTTGAACAGGTCCGCTCCCAGGTTGTGTCCCTGAAGGAAGCTCTTGCTGCTGACGACCTCAGGAAGGTCGGAATGCTGATGAATGAGAACCACTCAATCCTCAAACAGATGGGTCTCTCCCATCCGCGCCTGGTAGAACTCTGTGACCTGGCTAATAAACTCGGCGCTTACGGGGCGAAAGTGACCGGCGGAGGCCGGGGCGGCTATATGGTGGCCCTTACTCCCGGGCAAGGGCTGCAGGAACGGGTTGCCGCGGCCTTCGAGGCCGCCGGCGTATC
>CAYSRK010000249.1:0-5399 GCA_964433385.1 uncultured Spirochaetales bacterium | reverse complement strand
CCAGAAGTGCGATATCGATTCGTTCCGTACAGGTAGAATCCAGCCCGAACTCCATGATGTGCTCTTTTTGGGAGGCGTTCATAAGTTCTTTTACCGTGTTCACTTGTATTACTTTGCCTCCGACAATGAACCCTATCCTGTCGCAAAGTCGTTCAGCGTCCTCAATATAGTGGGTGGTGAGGAAGATGGTTGTGCCTTGCCCGTTCAGGTCCTTGACCAGCTTTCGAATCTGCCGAGCACTCTCCACATCAATCCCGGTGGTGGGCTCATCGAGAAATACTATCTGCGGTTCATGGATTATACCCGCTGCGATGGTGAGTTTTCGTTTCATCCCCTTCGAAAAAGCCTTGAACGGGCGTTTGCCTGTGTCGTCTAAGCTGAATTGCTTCAAAAGCTCCTTCGCCCGTCTCTCACGTTTTTTTTTCGGTATACCGTATAAGGAAGCGCAAAACACCAAATTCTCATATCCGCTCAGATCATCATAGAGGTTGCTCTCGTCGGGGACTATCCCAATTTGACGCTGTACTTTTTTGATATGGGTGATTCCATCTTCTCCGGATATGGTTATGGACCCGCTTGTTGGTCTGGCCAATCCGGTGAGCATGTTGATCGTGGTTGTCTTTCCTGCTCCGTTGGGCCCGAGGAAACCGAAAACCTCACCTTGTTTAACAAAAAAGTCAATTCCTTTGACCGCCGGAAAATCCCCGAACTTCTTTTCCAGCTGATGTGCTTCAATAATATGCATCTTCTATTTCCCTCTTTCATGACAGTTATGGTGATGCTCCCCCACATGACTGCAAGGGAGTATTGCTGCAGGTGTTTGAGCCAAGGCGACAAGCTCTTCTCCGATTTGTGCAAGCTTGGTGCGGTCCACTCTGTAATGGGTGAAGTATCCCCGTTTCTCCCCCATGACAAGTTCAGCTCCCTTGAGTATTTTCAGATGCTGTGAGACTGCTGATTCTGTCACTCCAAGCTGTCTGCTCAGGCTTTTAACGCAGAAATCATGTTGCAGCAACAATAGCAGCAAGGCATATCTGGTCTCATCTGCGAGAGCCTTGTGACGCTCTGCCGGATTGTGCATAAATTCCTCTGCATGTCATTTAATTAAGTAAGTACTTAAATAAATGTTTATACCCGATACCTCCTGGTTGTCAACCTTCAGGGTGCATTTTTTTATTCCATTGCGCCGTTAATTCTCAGCCTGCTGCTTTCTCGTTCGACTGCGTTTGTTCTTCAGTTCTGCATTTCTGATTTCATAACCGTATCGCATCCCCGGGGGACAGGAAATCGAAAGCAAAATCCCCAGGCAAAATAGCCGCTCTTTCCCGCCAGGATACTCTTGTGTACAGGTTAAATCTGCTCTCTGCAATAGTTCCGGGCAAGACAGCACTACTTTGAAGGATCTGGTACGGCAGCTCAAGAAGATTAACCTTCCGAAGGTCTGCCCCTTACGCTCGATACAGGCCAGGCTGCTGCTGTGAAGAGAATAGGGAATGCGTGAGAAAAATGGATTCGATTTCAACATCCTCATTCTGAATAGAGTCGCATGGCAGAATGAGGTAATTGGTCAGCTTCGTGAGGAGCTCTATACGCTCTCGGTACGTACTTAATTCTCAGGTACTGACTGACGGGCACCTGCAAACCATTCAATGCCGAACTCAGCGGGTGAACAAACATGCGTTATTATGTGCCTGTGATCTAGTATCCTGTCCCACTAGCTGAGGCAGAAAAAGAGTTTCTTGACCTTCCTGCCTGCCGGAAGATTGTAGTAGCGATCGTTTTTTTTGAGCCCAACAATGAGGCTCTTTATATTGTTTGTTTCTCCGGCAATTTTTTCCGCGATTGAAACTGAACCTCATAGAAAAGCGGAAGTACGACGAAAATTTGGGGCGGCTGAAAACCCAGCTTCTTGAGCGAAAGTTTCTTCTGCAAGCGCCTGTGAACCTATGTACAGCACCCCTCCATCTTAATAGGCTGGAGGCTTCACCCCATGGTATAATCCGGGGAGGAGTTCAGAGCGGCTGCAGCAGGGTGGTGATATGCAGTTATGAATGCTTTATGAAGAATGCAAATTATTTACTTGTATATTTTTACCGGCGATCGGACTCGAACCGATACAAGCTTGCGCTCAATAGATTTTGAGTCTATCGTGTCTACCGATTTCACCACGCCGGCAGATAACCGGTGTCATACTACCCGAATCGGCTGACAATTTCAAGAAAGGAAACAATACTCAACGGAGCAGGTCGAGGATCGATCAGCCCGGAGCGTCCGCTCAGGGGGAAAGCCCTCCGGAAAAGTTCGCCGTCTTACGCATTCTGTAACCTGATTCTGTGGAGAGTGTATTATTCGTTGATTATACTTCAGGCAGGCTGAGCGGGCTCCGCTTCTGTACAGAAGGGCAGAGAGTGCCTATACTTAATCAGTACGTACAGATCTGGTACCCCCGCAGGGGTTTGGAGAAGGGAATAAGGGTAGAAAGATGAACAGGTTTATCGTACCGCTGTTCTTTGCGGCTGCAGTAATCGCGGTTATGTTCGGCTATCTCTGGCTGGTGCTTCGTCTGCCGCTTCCGGGCTGGATTAAGCTTATTGCCGGACTGATCATTGCGTCTCTGATAGCGGCAATGGCGTATGTTGTCATTCTGCGGAAGAGGGAGCTCGATAAGGAGGATCTTGATGATCTTAGTAAATACTGACTACATCACCGACAGGAAACTGGTAACCCTTGAAATAGTCAAAGGTTCCACAATCCAGTCTAAACACCTCGGCAAAGACATCCTTGCGGGACTGAAGACCATCGTCGGCGGAGAGCTGGAAGGCTACGCCGATATGCTCAACCACGCCCGGGCGATAGCCACCAAGCGGATGGTGGATGAGGCTGAAGCGCTGAATGCCGACGCAGTCATCAACATCAGGTACGCTACGAGCAACATCATGCAGGGAGCTGCGGAAGTCCTGGTCTATGGGACAGCGGTGAAATTTGCTGACTGATCAAAGCAGTGATCAGAAACATCATGCCGCACTCTCTCCAGACAGTACCGGAATGAAAGGCGCCTTTCCGGGGAGCAGGCATGAGAAAAGCAGGACTGCTTGCTGGTGCAGTTTTACTGCTCATGCTGCATTCCCTTTCAGCAGCAGATGATACACAATCTTCCCTTGCGGACCTGCTGCTGGTCAATGAGCCAATTGTATACGGTGAGGAGCAGTTTATCTCCCGAATCCGCGCAAGAACAGGCGAAACACGGGAACCTGTTGGTCTGGTACTCTCCGGGGGATCAGCAAGAGCTTTCGCCCACATCGGAGTGCTCTTGTACCTGGAGGAAGTGGGTATAGTTCCTGACTTCATTGTATCGAATTCCATGGGCTCCATCGTCGGGCTGCTTTACGGAGCAGGGCTCTCACCCTCCCAGATCCATGAGCTCATCAGAAACACCGACATGGGTGAGCTGTTCAGTCTGCAGCTGCCGCTGCACGGCGGGCTGCTGGACCCCGGGAGACTCTCGGGTCTCATCAGACGGTATCTTGATGACCTTGTGCTTGAGGAACTGCCGATACCGGTGATGGTCATCTGTGAAGATCTTGAGACAAAGCAGGAGATACGAATTGCCGAAGGGGACTTCTATACCGTCCTGGAAGCCGCTTATGCCCTTCCCGTCTACTTTCCCCCGGTATCCTACCGGGAACATCGGCTGATTGACGGCGGCATCACCAACCTCGTGCCCCTCGCACCGGCATACGCCTATACCGACACTGTAATTGCATCAACTGCCTTTTACTATAACCCTTCACTTAACCTGAATAATCCGCTGACCATATTGAATGTTGCCATGGATATCGGGAAGGGGAGGGCTGGAGTCCGGGAGCTGATCGAGTACGAACCGCTGCTCATCCGCTGTGACGTGGAGAATTTCTCCTTCATGGATTTTGATCGGATAGATACCATTGTCGCCCTGGGCCGCAGCTCGGCAGAAGAGGCAGAAGAAGCGCTTCGTTCCGTACACGGCGGGGATGCTGGTGAAGAGCTTGCAGGTCTGCGGGAGCGGCATGCACTGACTATAAGCAGAGTCTCCGCCGAGATAGAACGGCTGAACCGTATCCCGCCCGTTCGCCCGCGGGTGCGCATCAGCCTTGCCCTGACAGATGGAAGCGAACATTTTGGAGCCTTGCCCGGCCTTGACATGGGCATGTACGCTTCGCTGTATGCAGCGGCAGACAGACCGAAGCGGGAGGCATCCCTCGGAGGAGGATTTCTCTTCGGCGGCAACACCGGAGGGCTGCAGCCTGCTGCGAATTTCAGACTCAGCGTTACCCCCTCCTACTGGATAACCGGTACTGCATTATACAGACAGGCCTGGACTAGTCTGAACGACAGTCCCCGCCTTTCCCACAGCTATATCAGCGCATCGGCAGCGGCCGTTCCATTCGCAGGCAGGTACGGCAGACTCACCCTCACCGTCAGCGGAGAGGCAGTTTTCGATAATCTCAGCCGCAGTGCAGATTCTCTTGTTCAGTTCGGCGGCAGATACGGGTATCAGTACAGCCGGCAGAATACTCCGGAGGTTGCAGTCGGATCCGGACTCTACGCGGACGCATCAGCCGGACCGGGAGCGTATGCGGAAGGAGAGCTGGACCTGCCGTTCGCTGCAGCCTGGGGGGCAGCTGCGGAGGGTATGACACGAATTTCTCTCAGCTCCTCAGGCAAAGTTCCCGTTTACATTCGGGATTATCCAAGAAGTTCCCTTCCGACAGCTGACAGCCGGGGGCTGACTGCAGGTTCCCTGGAGATCTACTGGAAGCCGATCTCCTTCAGACCGACTTTTGCAGAACTGGTGGTTGTGAGAAAATTCAGACTCTCAGGGTATGCCGACCTGATCTCTGCCGATCATGTGCTGTTTTGGAGCGCTGGTCTCCAGGGAGCGGCAGAAATCGCCCTAATCGGCATCAAACCCTTCACGCTGACAGGATTTATCGGGTACGACAGTGCAGGCGGAAGAATCAGGGCAGGAATACTGCTGTGAACCTCGCCGGAAAACGGAGGTTTTGCCTTACTTCTGTAATCCGTGCTATACTGCATCTGGACCGATGATACTGGCAAAGAAGTACATCACTGCCGGCAGCCTGCTTCCCCTGAGGATGCGGTAAGGGGGTTGTTTCTATGTACAGAAGAAAGTCAAAACAGCTCGGCTTCCATGAGTTCTTTGTTCCTTTCAGCGAATACCTGAATCCTGACAACCGCTGGGTCAGGATGAGCAGGCTCATCCCCTGGGAGGAGCTTGAGAAGGGATATGCCCAAAAGATGTCGAGCCTGACGGGTGCGCCGGCTAAGCCGTTCCGCACAGCTCTTGGTGCTCTGATCATCCAGCATCTGCTGAAGATCCACGACAGGGAACTGATCGA
>CAYSRK010000248.1:0-5142 GCA_964433385.1 uncultured Spirochaetales bacterium | reverse complement strand
TTTTCCCTGTACCCGGCGGGCCGTAGAAGATAACCGACGAGAGTTGATCGGCCTGTATCGCCCGTCTGAGCAGCCGTCCCTTTCCGACGATATGCTCCTGACCGACAAAATCATCAAGAGCCCTCGGGCGCATCCTATATGCCAGCGGCTCGGCACTGCTGTTACGAGTCTGTGAAAAAAGATCCATATCGGGATTATAGCCGTCCCAGCGATCCATGACAATAAACGGATGGGTGAACGGCGGCTCTTGACGAAGCACAAAGAAATGGCGATTTTTACTGATGGAGGCGGGTTCGGGGAAACACCCGCTGAGACTGCACATCTTTTCGCCAGCAAGGAGAACAGAGCGTATGACAGAACAGTTACGGACAATTCTTGCCGACAGTTCCGCCCGTGAGAGAAACATCCTGAAGAATGTCTATGCATGGATGACCGCAGGATTGGCGCTCACCGGAGTGGTTGCCTACACGGTATCGCAGTCTCCCGGACTGCTGAGGACCATATTCGGCACCCCGGGGCTTTTCTTCATCCTGCTTATCGGAGAGCTGGGACTCGTCCTGTACCTCTCTGCGCGCATCACGCGCATGAGCTCCCGCAGCGCCGTATTTGCCTTCACCGGGTATGCCCTGCTCAACGGGGTAACGCTCTCCTCGATCTTTATCGTCTATACCGGATTTGAGGTAAGTCAGGCTTTTTTCTCAGCTGCCGCTGCCTTCGGAGGTATGAGTTTCTACGGAATGACGACCAAAAAAGATCTTTCGGGTATCGGCAGCTACATGATCATGGGTTTGTGGGGAATTATCATAGCCAGCCTGATCAACGTCTTTTTCGCAAGCCCCGCCGTATACTACCTTATATCCTACGTCGGACTTGCCGTGTTCATGGGGCTGACCGCCTGGGACACACAGGTCATTAAAGGCTGGAACAGCTCCTACGGCAGGTCGATGAGCGAGGAGGAGTATATCAAGATATCCATCATGGGAGCGCTCAAACTCTATCTGGATTTCATCAACATGTTCCTCTTTCTGCTGCGCATCTTCGGCAGAAGAAGATAACTTTCTGATCTGAGGTTCAGAGAAAGGCTGTCCTTTTCTCCCGCAGCGCTTCTGAAAGAGCCGAGAATGACACCCTGTGCGCACCGGTGATGAAGAATGAACGCCTTCCGACATCCTGGGGGCGGTGAGCGTCTGAACCGGTGATGACAGTATGGGACCGGACGCTGCAGGGAGGGGGGATACGGATCGACTCCACCGCGCTGTATCTCAGATCGGGAAGAAATCCGAGCTGAGATACCGCTCCGTTGGAGTTCCGGTCAATATGGGCGGGTATTGCCAGACCGCCGGCATCAGTAACCTGACCTATGAGGTCGAAAAAGGAGATATCTGCTCCGCTGAAGAGACTTGGTTCGTAGAATCCGAGGATATTCTCCTCGGCATCAACGATGACCTGGTCTCCGAACAGGTGCGGCGCATTATCGATCGGAGGGAGCAGGGACTCGATATATTCCCCGAACTCTGATGCTTGAGAGAGCTCTTCAAACAGACAGACCACATGCACCTCCTCAGCAGTGTTCACCTCGAGACCGAAGACGGGGAGTATCCCGGCACCGAGGCAGCAGGTACGGAAAGCCGGAAGGTTGCGGGCACTGTTGTGGTCGGTCAGGGCAAGGATTTCAATGCCGCAGCGGCTTGCTTCCCGAACCAGCCGGGCAGGGGACATCGTCAGTTCTGCGCAGGGGCTCAGACAGGAGTGGTTGTGGAGGTCAGTTCTGATCCTGAAGCTGTGCATTATCTCCGGTTTTCCGGCAGACCGTACAGCAGCGCCCCGATCCGCCACGAGGCGGTGAACTGATCGTCCTTGCCGGAGAGCACGGCGATGCCGTGCTCTGCAGCCGCGTTCCTCATCCCGTCAGGTATCTCCCGACCGCTGCAGATAAGCACAGCTGCCAGACCCGCGAGGGAAGCTACGGCAATGGAATTCCTGTGGGCCTGAATCGTGATAAGTATGCTCTGTTCACGGGCGTTCGCCATAACGTCGCTGAGCAGGTCCGAAGTGAACGCTCCGGTTACTTCAGGTGCATCCGGCGGCATGCAAACGGCGGTATAACCGAGCTGCTCGGCAAGCTGAGATACATTCATAGGCATTCATCCTCCCCGTTGTTCTGTTTCTGCGGTTCACTCTCCTCAAGATTGATAAGAACCGATACGCTTGTCCCCGTGCCTTCCTGCGAGGTGATTGAGAATTCATCAGCTGCGCGGATCACATTCGGCAGGCCCATACCTGCACCAAAGCCGAGGGAGCGGATCCAGGAGTCGGCTGTGGAAAAACCCTCCCTGATCGCTGCATCGGTATCGGGAATTCCGGGTCCGGAATCGGTCACCCGCAGCGCCAGCTGCTGCGGGCTGTATTCGAAGGTGATGGTTCCCCCCTCGGAGTGGACCACAAGATTGATTTCAAGCTCATAGGAGGCGACCGCAGCCCTGCGGATCAGCTGCGGTGAGAGTCCTTTGAGTTTGAGAAATTTCTTGATCTCTGTGGAGGCATAGCCAGCCTTCTCGAAATTATGCTTCATCACTGAGAAGGTTTTTACAACATGACCCCTGTCAGATTCCACATGGTGCTGCACTGACTGCTCCTCCAGGGCGGCGACCTCACGGTTCATCTCTATCAGCAGTCTGGCCGTAATATCACGCGTCGTGACCATGCCTACCAGCTCCTTCTGCCTGTTGAGCACGGGAAAACGGTGGTAAGGGTAGGTGTCGAAATAGGTGATGGCGAAAGAGACCGGCATATCGTCCTCAAGGACGATGAGATTCCGTGACATGTACAGCTCACTGCGCTGATCAATATACCCCTTGTCGAGGGCCTGGATGATATCATCCATGCTGATAATCCCGATAATCCTGGTTCCCTGGACAATCGGAACTCCCGTAATCGAGTTTGCGCGCATCAGATGCTGAATCGAGCGCAGAGAGTCCCCGCGACCGGCAGTGATCACATCGGTCCGCATGACATCCTTGATCTTGAGCCGGTAGATCAGCTCGAGGATTACCGTAGGGGAAGTATAGGTGCTGATCGGTATCGGGTTCATGCCGGCAGTATACCGAAAGTGCTTTGGAAGTACAATGCTGGACAGAATTTTCCTTTCAGCCTATGATTACCCTGCATTACCTGCAGGGAGATGAGTGAATGAGAGATGTGCGTGAAAAAAGGCTGGCTGAGCTGCTTGTAAACTATTCAATCGAGCTGAAGAAGGGGGAGAGCTGCCTGATACAGGCTGTTGATGTGCCTCTCACCATGGTGGAGGAACTGGTAGGAGCTGTCTACCGGGCTGGAGGATACCCGCTGCCGGTCCTCGATTATGAACGGCTCCACCGGGCAGTCACTGCCGGCGCTACACAGGAGAGCATGCGCTTAGCTGCTGAGTGCGATCTGTACCGGATGAAGAAAGTCGATACCTTCATCGGTATCAGGGGGCCGGCGAACAGCCGTGAAACCGGAGATTTGCCGGATGAGCAGAACGCACTCTATATGCGTGAATACTATGAACCGGTGCACTCCCGGCAGAGAATCCCCTCCACCCGGTGGGTGGTGCTGCGTTATCCCACAGAAATTATGGCGTTTTCAGCCGGCATGTCGACCGTGGAGTTTGAGAAGTTCTTCTACCGGGTCACCGTGGACGTCGATTACGCTGCCATGGCCAGGGCGATGGAGCCGGCTGTGAAATTCCTGAATGCCGCCGCGGATGTGCACATAACCGGTCCTGGAACTGATTTGAGGTTCAGCATTGACCGGATGCCGGCAGTCCCCTGCGACGGCAGGATGAACATTCCCGACGGGGAGATCTACACCGCACCGGTGCGCGACAGCGTTGAGGGACGGATAACCTACAATACAGTCTCCACATACCACGGTTTTACCTTCAGCAATGTCGAATTTTCCTTCTCGAAGGGAAGAATCGTCGAAGCCTCAGCAAACGATACCCCCCGCATCAATGCGCTGCTCGATGTGGATGAGGGGGCGCGCTTTATCGGGGAGTTTGCCCTCGGATGCAACCCGGCAGTCACCTTTCCTCTGGACAATACGCTCTTCGATGAAAAGATTATGGGTTCATTTCACTTCACCCCCGGCAGCGCGTATGATGACTGCGATAACGGTAACCGCAGCGCGGTGCACTGGGACCTCGTCTCGATCCAAACTCCCGGATACGGCGGGGGAGAAATCCGGATTGACGGTGAACTGATCAGGAAGGACGGACTATTCGTTCATCCGGCCTTCAGCGCCCTCAACCCGGAAAACCTGAGTTCATGATATTTACAGCGGGGTGAATTCGGGACTGTCGTCCTCGGTCAGGTCGGGGTTGAGCAGCAGTTCAACCCGTTGTTCGGCTTTTTTCAGCGTCGCCTCGAGCTCATCGGCCAATGCCATGCCCTCTTCGAAGAGGGTGAGCGACTCCTCGAGGGCCGCCTCCGGGCGGCGCAGCTGCTCCTGAATCTCCTCAAGTCTGGCGAGCTTTCTCTCAAAATCACCCATTGCTCTCGTTCTCCCTCTCTATAAGCGCTTCAGCGCTGTCATCGGAAAATTGAATCGCTATCCGCTGCCCGTGTGCAAGCTCCGAGGCGTGACGGATAACCCTGTGTGACTGCAGCTCTGTGACGAGGGCGTAGCCCCGCTGCAGAACCGCCTTCGGTGATACCGACTCGAGCAGACTCCGCTGCAGTGAGAGCCTGTGGCGAGCCCCGGCGAGCAGGTCCCTGCACGAGCGTTCAAGACTGTCACGCGCCTCATCTATTCTCATGAAGGCAGGCTCCACCAGCTTTCGGTAGGTCTCAACCATCCGCTCAGGGCTGAACGGCTGCAGCAGAAGCCGGATACGGGACATTCTTCCCTCGATGACCGTGCTGATGTACCGTCTGCCGGATACGATCCGATCCAACAGTTCCTTTCTCCCGGCCGACACGAGTTCAGCAGCTGCCGAGGGAGTCGGAGCCCGCATATCAGCGGCGAGGTCGCAGAGCGAAGAGTCAGTTTCATGACCCACTGCCGAAAGTACCGGGATGCGGGAGGCTGCCACCGCCCGGACGACCCGCTCATCGGAAAAGGGAAGGAGATCTTCAAGTGAACCCCCTCCGCGTCCGATTA
>CAYSRK010000247.1:0-17096 GCA_964433385.1 uncultured Spirochaetales bacterium | reverse complement strand
CAATTTCATCCGAGAAAATCAGTCGGTTTCAGGGCGGGCTCCGGCCACATTCTCCTGGCTGATCAGGTACTGGGCATCCTGCACCTCGACCCAGTCGGGTACCGGCTCACCGTTGATTAGCTGCAGGGCAGTAACCAGGCAGGTCTCGGCAATCTTGTCAGTATCGGCTGCCACGCTGCCCTTCAGATATCGGCCGGCGCTGATCAGCTTGGTAGCTCCCTGGTCAGCATCAAATCCGAGGATGCAGACATCCTCGGGAGGGATGTCCGTATTTTCATAAGCGGCGTTGGCCCCTTTAGCCGAATCGTCGTTTATGCCGAAGACGCATCGGATGGCCGGATTCTCCTCAAGCAGGTCCTCCATCGCCTTGGATGCGGTCTCATACTTGGCCTTTGTGTCAACCCGGGCATAGATCTCTGCCTCCGGGGCTGTGGCGGAGAGCCCTTCAATGAAACCGTCCACGCGGTCGATGATATTCTGGAAGTAGGGAAAGTCGAGGATGACCACATCTCCGCGGCCTCCGCTGTGCTCATTCAGCCAGCGGCCGGCGTACTCTCCTGCCAGCCTGCCGCCGGTCTTCTGGTCGGTTCCCACCAGCGGATACACCCCCTCCACCCGGGTCATCTCCACCACCACCGGGATTCCCGCCTCCTGCAGATCAAGCAGGTGCGGCTGGATTTTCACCGGGTCGGTAGGAGAACAGATAACTGCATCGACCCGCATTACGGCCATATCCCGGATATCGCTGATCTGTTTGTTGGTGTTCCACAGAGAATCGATGATCACCAGTTCAACGTTGTAGTCCTTGGCTATTTTACGCATCGACTGCACGTAGCTGACGTAGTACTCAAGCTGCAGCGTGAGGGGGGAGATTCCGATTGTGAAGCTTTCCCGGCTCTCCTGCTCCTGTGCCCCGGTCGCCTCGCTCCCGGCGGTCTCACGGCTGCCGGAGCAGCCGCTGAACAGCAGCAGGAGCGCAATCCAGACAGCAGCGCCTCTGTTCTTCATAGGTCCTTCCTCTTTGCGGGCGCCGGTCAGTACCGCTCCCGGTACTCGCTCGGCGATATCCCGAACATCTTCTTGAACTGCAGGGCAAAGTATTTGTACTCGTGGTATCCGACCATGTCGGCCACCTCGTAAACCTTCAGGTCGAGCTGCTTGAGAAGGTCCTTCGCCTTTCGCATCCTGATCTTCTTGACATACTCCGTATAGTTCTCCCCGGTAACGCTTTTAAACAGGTAGCTGACGTAGGAGGGGGAAAGGCCGGCATACTTGCCGATCTCCTCAAGGGAGAGTTCGTTCGTGTAGTGCCCCTCAATGTAGGTCTTCACCTTCTCAACCGCCTTGAGCTTGTGCAGGGGCACATCGGTTTTACGCATACGCACCCGCTCCGCAGCCTGGGTAAAAAGCCGGGAAACATACTCCTGCAGCTCATCAATCGTAGCGAAACTCTCAATTCTGCGCATCCGCTGCTCCCGGTCCTCCTGCAGGGGGGGCTGTACGGGAGCGTAATCCTGCTCATCATCCTCCATCTCGCTGATATTGGCCGCGAGCAGGAAGCAGAGGATGTAGACGTAGTTTCTGATGCTGGCGCAGCTGACCTGCTTCACCCTGAATTCGTCAAACAGGGTACCGATGAGTTCCTCCGTTCTGCTGCGGCTGCCGTTCATCACCTCACGCAGGATCTCCTCGGTCTCCGCCGGGTAGTCCTTGATCCACTGTTTCTCACGGGAGAGCTGGTCGGACTGCCTGATGTGGGAGTAGAAGAAGAAGTTCTTCCCCTGCTTGAAAAAGGCCTGTTCAAGTGAACTCAGCGCCTGCCGGTACGATTTTTCTATCTGCTGGATATCGGGGTAGAAGAGCCCGACGCCTGCGTTGATGCCGATGCGCCGGTCCTTGAGAATAAGATGCTGGATATGGGAAATGCACTTTCTCAGGATCTTCCTGACGGAGTTTTCATCCGGTTCCTTGTCGAAACTCAGGAGGATGACAACCTCCTGGAGGTTCTTGACGAAGCCTACCCCGTATGTTCCCTCATCAAGCACCTCGTTGACAATGCTGGTCATCGTGTAGGAGAGCAGGCCGGTATCAGTCTGCCACTCCGACGGGTAATCCTTCTGCGCCGCATGGATGCGGAGCACGGCGGTTGCGTATACGCTGCCGGAAAATTCGATTTCCAGATAGTTCAGCTTATCCTCGAGGGCGGCGAGTGAAAAGACCTGTCCGTCGAGGAGTTTCTGCAGAAACTCCTCCCGGAGCTTCACCAGTCCCTCCTTCAGCTTCTTCCTGTTTGCCTGGTTGAGCTTCTGCTCCTCGGACTCCCGGTCGAGCTCCCGCTTCAGAGCCATGAAGGTTCCGATGAACATCTCCTTATTGGTAGGCTTGAGCAGGTACTCGAAGACCTTGAACCTGATGGCCGATTTTGCATACTCGAAATCGGCAAAGCCGCTGAGGATGAGGATTTTCACATTGGTGTAGTTCTCGTTTACCCAGCGGGCAAGCTCCAGGCCGTCCATAAGCGGCATTCGCACATCGGTGAGAATAACGTCCGGAACCTCCTCCCGGATCTTCTCCACCGCTTCGCGGCCGTTGGCAGCTGATGCACTGATCCGGTAGCCGTAGAACTCCCAGTCAATGCTTCGTACAATGCCCTCCCGGATCAGATCCTCATCCTCAACCACCATCAGCTTATACATACCTGCCTCGTCTGCTTTCCCGTACTTTTTTTCCATCAGCGGGCCGAATAGTTTCCCAGCGGATAATCGGTGTGCAGCTCGCTTTCGAAGACCGGGACCTCAATCTTCACCGTGGTCCCCCGGCGCTCCGCACTCGCGAAGGTCACCCCATACTCCTCCCCGAAGTAGAGTTTTATCCGCTGGTTGACGTTTTTCACGCCGATGCTGCGCCCGGTATCTTTCTCCGTACTGTTGATGAACAGCTCCAGCCGTGAAATTTCCTCTGCCCCCATGCCTTTGCCGTTGTCGCTTACGGCAAATATGATGCGTCTGCCCTCCCTGCGCCCCGATATCCTGATCAGCCCTCCGCTCTCCATTCCTTCGATGCCATGAACGATCGCGTTCTCGATAATAGGCTGCAGAATCAGTTTAATCGTCTTGTACTGCAGGATCTCGCCGCTTATGTCCCATTCAACGTCGAAACGGCTGCCGAACCGGATTTTCTGCAGGTAGACGTAGGTTTTTACGTTCTTCACCTCATCGGCGATGCTGATATACTCGATCCCTTTGTTGATGCTCGTACGGAAGAAGTCACCGAGCGCGCTGACCATTTCACTTATCTCCTCCTCGCCCTTGAGCTGGGCGGTCCAGAAGATCGCCTCCAGCGTATTGTAGAGGAAGTGAGGGTTTATCTGCTGCTGCAGCGCGTTCAGTTCAGCCTCCTTTTTCAGGAACTCGAGCTCCTTCTCCTTCAGCTGGGCGCGGTAGACGTCGTCTATGAGCTTCTTAAGGCGGAAGACCATCTCATTGAAGCCCTGGGAGAGCGTGGAGAACTCATCACGCACCTCAGCCCAGTTTTCATCTATCCTGATATCAAGGTCTCCGCTGCCGGCCATCTCCATGTTGGTGATCAGGTGCTCAACCGGTAATGAGATACTGCGGGTTACCGTAAGGGAGATGATAACGGCCACGATGATGCAGAGCAGTATCGTCAGCATCGTGATGAAGCCGTTGTCCATCGTGCTTTTCATCAGGGTGCCGTAGGGAACGATATTTATTACCCGCCACCCGTTTCTTTGGAGGATGGCGTAGGATACCAGCAGGTCGCCGTCCTCGTTACTGATCCGAAAGAGGTTGTTCTGTTCCTCGCTGACGCTGTGCTTCTGCTCAAGTGCGGCGATTCTCGCGGTAATCTGCCGGTCGAAGGGGGTGAGGATCATCTGCTGGTCAGGGTGGGAGATAATCATCCCCTCCGCATCGGTGATCACCGTATAGGAGTCCCAGTCACGGTTGTTGTTCCGGGATACCTGGTCGAGATACTCCCGCTTGATCGACATCAGGGCCCACCCCGTTACTTCCTCTTCGAACTGGATCAGCATTTTCTTGGCCAGGATGATGTACACTTCCCGGTCGCTGTCCACCTCCTTCTGCGTCACATTCCAGGTTATCCCCTCGTTCTCTCCGGCCTCGGCAAGGAGGGCGCTCCGGGCGATCTCCTCGTGAGATATCGGGTAGCTGTAGTAGAACCGCTCACCGCCGGGGGTGCGCAGCTCCATTGAATCAATCCCCTCCCCGATCCCTACAATGGAGGCTATGGTATAGCGGACCCGGTTTTCCACCTCAATCTGGCGGTACTCCTTCAGCTGATCGTAGTTGTAGATATCGGCGAGGATCGTGCTGTTGAGGGCAACCCGCTCAAATTTGTCGCTATAGTTGTCGAAAAGATACCCGATATTGCCCACAATCTGGTAGGAGATGTTGCGGGAGTAATCTACAGCCTTCCGTTCCATATCCTCATAGGTTCGTATAAACGAAATGATGCCCACAAAGAGCACGGGAAAGATTGAGAGTATCAGGAAGGAGGCGAGAAGCCGGTTTCGTATTCTTGTCTTGCGCAGGAGGTAGTAGAGCCGCTTCCGGGGTCCTCCCGCAGCCTGGGTTTCTTCTCTCGGGGGTGAGTGTCTCATGGGATATCGATGAGGTGTTCAACCAACCTGTTCGGGCAGACCTTTTCACGCTCCGTCATGTACCAACACCTCCGGTATACAGATGAAGATCGTTCAGCAGTTCTCCCTGACAATCTGCTATTATGACCCGTTTTTCTGCTTTTCGATATCCTGCAGATTTACGCTTTTATCCCTCAGTTTCAGCCGCCGCCCTGTTTTCGTAGAAGACAAAGCGATTTTTCCCCTGAGCTTTGGCTTCGAGCAGGGCCGCATCAGCGTGCTGAATGAGCTCTTCTATGGATATCACCCCATCTTCGTGCACCGCAATACCGACAGAGCAGGTGAGTGAGAGTTCCTCTGTACTCCCGGCTGCTGAACGGCGAAGTTCATTCAGCTCCTTCCGGATGGATGCGTTGAAGTCAGCAAGTCCCGCAAACAGGGATACGGCAACGGTACGGGCCCCTTGCGCCGGGGTTTTCGGGAGGAAGATGACAAACTCGTCCCCGCCCATTCTGAAAAGCAGGTCACTTATGCGGCAGATTCGCTTGAGATAGCGGGCAAAGCTGCGCAGCAGCAGGTCCCCCGCTTCGTGTGATATCAGATCATTGAACCGCTTGAAGTTATCAAGGTCGAGAAACAGGACGGAAAAGCAGGTGGTGCTGGAGCTGCGGCTGCGGTTGTAGCGCTCAGTCTCCTCCTCCGTGCGTCGATAGAGTTCATGCCGGTTCAGGAGCGTCGTCAGTTCATCGGTGGAGGCCATTCTCTGCAGCTGCCGGTTGAGTCTCTGCAGCTCATCAGTCCGTGCAGCTACCTTCTTCTCAAGCTCCTTCGATGTCTGCCGGGAAAGCTCGTAGGCGATGAGAAACTTCTTTGAATACTCGTAGAAATGGGCAATGATAAAGACCGCAATCCCCAGGGTAAGAAAATCGAAGGTGAAGAGTTTGAAGCTTCCTGCATAATAGGAGGTGATGCTCTGCAGCGCTGATACGGCAAGCACCAGTGATGCGAAGAGGATAAGGACTGATACGGTTTTACTCCTCTTCCAGACGATCACGCAGCGCAGCATCCAAAGAGTGATCCCGATTCCCACAAACAGCGCGTAGGCAAACAGCACGCCGCTGAACACCCGCGGGGGACTGAAGAGTACCACGAGCATGTAGAGAAATGAACCCATGACAAACAGTCGGTAGAATAATCTGCCGGCGATTTCCGGATAGGCGTATCTGCTGTAGAGAAAAAAGCTCAGGAAGGCTGTGGCAACGGAGAGGTATTCAGCTTTCAGCAGCAGTCCGGCGGGCAGGTTTGGAAAGAAAGAGAGGATGGCGGTGCTGGTTATCAGGGTCTTGATCGCCATGGAAATGCTGAACAGAGCAAAGTAGATTATCGCCCGGTCGGGATTCACGGCGCTGTAGTAAAAGAGAAACAGCAGGGCAGCTATCAGCATAATACCGCTGAAAAAGAGGGGCAGCCCGCTTCGCAGGCTGTAGATACGGTGGATGCTCTTCGCCAGGCCGAGTACCGGGACGACGGCAAGTCCCCCGGTATTGTGGGTATAGTTGCTGACTGCGATGATTATATCAGCCTGAACGTCAGTGATGTTGAACGGCACAAGGGTATTGAGAAAGCGGGGAGCGTGGTTCTCCGCCGAGGTGCTGTATGCCCCGACTTCGGCTGTCATGTTTCCGTTGATGTAGACTTGGTAGGCGGTATAGACATCCCCGAAAAGCAGGCTGTAGCATCCAGGTCCCGGCAGGGTGACCTGCAGTCGGTAAACCCCGTAGCCGAAGCTCTCCATCAATTCCCCGTCCGGACCGACGTATGAACTCCAGCTTCCTGAGGGGGAGAGCAGAACAGGCGGCTCACCGGATTCAAGGTCTTCAACAGTCTGCATGGGATAGAACTGCCACTCCCCCTGCAGCAGCAGGGGCATGAAATCGTCATACCGGTAGTGTGAGAGATCAAGCTTCCCCCCCTCAACCATCACATTCCGGTTAAGCAGACCGAAATCCCCCAGAATACCGAGGAGGAGAAGAGCCAGCAGAACCAGGCCGGTGATGAGGACAAACTTTCTCATGAAGCCATTATAGGGTCATACAAGCCTGAGGGCAAGTAAACGGTATCACATCAGCAGAGAAGTATGAATAATCGCCTGCCCAACGTCTCACGTTCCGATCCGGTAATGGGAACGGATTCTGTTCAGGGCTGCTACCGCACTCAGACATGCCATATAGGTGGTCCGCGGGTTTTCCGGTACCGGAACGTTCTCGAGCTTCATGGTAAACCGCCCAGCCTCTCCCTCACAGACGATTTCGTGGGTGTTATAATGCACCTGCGGATCTGCGATTATCCTGATGATCGTCCTGTCAAACCCTATACCTGCCAGGCTGAGAGCAGCTGAGCATGAGACAAGGGAAACAGAGCATTATTCCGGTGCGGGAACAGATATTTGAAATAATCAAAAACGCTATTATTACCAACGAGTACAAACCGGGCGAGCTGCTGCAGATCGAACGCCTGGCGCAGGACTTCGGAGTCAGCGCAACGCCTATCCGGGAGGCGCTTATCCGTCTGGAGGGTTCCGGCCTGCTGACCCTGATACCCAACAAGGGGGCAGTCATCACCGAATGCACCCTGGAAGATGTCAGAAACACGTGGGAAATGAGAAGAATTCTCGAACCGTATGCCGGAAAAGTCACCGCCCTGCTGAACCTCACGACAGAAATCGCGGTCCTTGAGGCCAAGGTAAACTCTATCCTCTCAACCCCCTACAATCTGCAGACCTACATTGAGACGGATAGCGAGCTGCACGAGATGCTCTTCATTCACATTCCCAATACGCTGTTCCGTGAGACACTGATGCGGATTCACCAGTACTCAATGCGGATGCGCTACTTTGCCGAGGGAGAATCAACCAACCAGAGCAACGTCGTTTCCGAAGTCTGTAATGAACATCTCGATATTCTCAACGCACTGAAGGCGAAAGACCCGGAACTGACGGAAAGATCGGTGTATCTGCATATCGTCAACAGTGAGAAAAGACCGCTCCAGTCAGTATCCTAAAGTACCGGTCCTGCCTCTCCGGCCTGAGTTGTCAGCCCTCAGCTTCCCTCCATCCACCGTCTTATATCATGAAAGAACGCCCTGCGGCTCTCCTCGCGCACGTAGAACATGTGGCCTCCGGGGTAGTGCTTCATGGTGAGAGTGCGGCGCCGGGTATCGGTGAGCTTCATCAGGCGGCTAATCCGTTCGGCGGCAAAGTAGGGGGTGACAAGGTCATAGTACCCGTGGGTGAGAAAGACCTTCATCCCGGGATTCAGGCTCATGCCGAAGCGCAGATCGTCGGTAGCGCCAACCTCCGAGTCAAGGGCGTGTTCGCGGGTATCGACCTCCCACTCTTTGTTGACCCTCATACTGAGTATCTCATAGTCACGTTCGGTCTCCAGGCCGAGGGTGCTTCTCAGCTGGGTATTGATCCCCGCCGCAAACACCCGGTCGCTCTGGTGGAGCGTCGGATCGGGTCCCGCGTAGCTGTCCCGGTCGGGATAGGGATCAGGGGCGGTAAGAGATATATCGTAGAGCCCCAGCAGTTCTTCCCGGTCGCGCAGCAGATTTTTGACAAAGTAGTCGACAGCTATCCGGCCGTTCTTCGCCTGTACGATACTGCGCGGAAGACCGATCATATCAGCTGCCCGGTTGAGAGTCTGCGCTTTTTTCCGTTCGCCGAACATGTCACCTGCGGCCAGCACCGGAAGAAGTTCGTTCACCGCGAACTGCTCCGCCCTGCGCATGCGGTCCTGGAGATCCTCATCAGGTTTCTGCCCGCGGCTTCTGCCGTGAATGCAGGCAGCGGCTGCCATGACCGGAAATGTATCAATCCAGTTGAGAGCTGAGTAGTCGGACCCGTCAAGGAGGGTGAATTCGAGCGCGGGAGAGATGATTACAGCCCCGCATAACCCTACCCCGTACTCCTTCTGGAGCAGCCGGGTAAGCTTGGCCGTGCGGAATCCGCCGTAGCTTTCACCGGCAATATAGATCGGGCTCTCCCAGCGGTGATGCTTGCTGAGGTAGGTGCGGATATACTCACCGAGGGATTCAAGGTCACGCATCAGTTTCCAGTATTCGCTGCCCGGCTTACCGTTCTTCTCGTCCTTAGCCTGCTCCGGCTCCTCAATCATCCGGCTGAATCCTGTCCCTATCGGGTCCACAAAGACCAGGTCAGTAAAGCGCAGCCAGGTCTCCTCATTGTCGACAAGCCTGTGGGGAGGAGCGGCGGCAGCTCCGTCAGAGGCGAAAACCGCCCGCTTCGGCCCCATGGCCCCGAGGTGCAGGAACACCGAGGAGGCTCCGGGACCGCCGTTAAATACAAAGGTAAGCGGTCGGGCAGACTGCTGCTGATCCCCCCTGAGGGTATAGCTTACGTAGAACATCTCAGCTTTAGGGACATGCTCCTTGCGCAGCACAATCCAGTCGGCAGCGGCTGTATAGTGCAGCTCCTCTCCTCCTGCTGTCATGCTGAACTCCCTGCCGGCTCCCTTTGGCGCCTCATAGGCCGGGCGTCTGGGCTCCGAATCTCCTTTCTTCTCCATGGTTACTCCCCTCTTACTCAGTTCTCTCCAGATCAGCGGTAATCAGCACCGCTATCGAACGGGGTGATGCTGTGAATTCAGCTGCATCGCTGAGCTCATTCCCCTTTCTTTCCGCTATAAAAGACTCCTTCATACCCGTATCCACTTTGCGCAGCCATACCTTTCCCGCGGGAGGCGCGGGAAGGGTGAAAGCGACCTCCTCATTCTCGGCATTGAACATCAGGAAGAAATCCTCATCCGCTCCGCTTTTTTCCCGCTCCCTCTCCCCGGCTGCGCCAAGTTCAAGGGGGCTTCCGTCGATCCTGACCGCAAGCACATTGCGCAACGTCTCCCAGTCCATTTCTCCGCCTGATTCGTTGTGCCAGGTGATATCGGCAACACCGTCACGGTCATGATCCTTTCCGGTATAAAACTCCTCCCGCCTGAAGACAGGATGACGCCGTCTGAAGGCTGTCAGGCTGCGGGTGAAGCCAAGGATATCCTCGTGCTTATCGGCCAGGCTCCAGTCATACCAGGAAACCTCATTATCCTGGCAGTAGGCGTTATTGTTCCCCCCCTGCGTCCTGCGAAATTCATCTCCCCCGAGCAGCATCGGGGTTCCGGCAGACAGCAGCAGCGTTGCGAGGAAGTTTTTCACCATTCTGCTGCGCAGCTGTTCCAGTTCGGGATCGTTTGAGGGACCTTCGATACCGAAGCTGCAGGAGAAGTTCGCATCATGGCCGTCCCAGTTGTTCTCTCCGTTGGCCTGGTTGTGTTTCTTTTCGTAGCTGACAAGATCATTGAGGGTGAATCCGTCATGGGATGTAACATAGTTGATACTATGAAAGGGTTTGCGTCCCGTTGCATGGTACAGGTCGGCGCTGCCTGAGTGGCGCATCGCGAGGGCGGCGGTCATGCCTGGAGTCCCGTTCCAGAATTTGCGGACATCATCACGGAAGCGGTCGTTCCACTCGGCCCACCGGTGGTGGTGGAAACTGCCGACCTGGTAGGTTCCTGCCGCATCCCATGCTTCGGCAATCAGTTTCGTGTCCCGAAGGATGGGGTCCTGGGCAATCCGCTCCACCACGGGGGGGTTCTCCAGCAGCCGGCCCCGGTGGTCCCGCCCGAGGATCGACCCGAGATCAAACCTGAAACCGTCCACATGCATCTCCATGACCCAGTAGTGAAGGCAGTCAATAATAAACGACCTGATAATCGGGTGGTTGCAGTTCATCGTGTTGCCGCATCCGGAGAAGTTCTGGTAGCCTTTGCGAGACTCGTCAAGAATGTAGTAGATGCTGTTGTCAATGCCCCTGAAGGAGAAGGTGGGCCCTTCCTCGTTACCTTCGGCGGTATGATTGAAGACGATATCGAGCACTACCTCGATGCCTGCTTTGTGCAGCTCCCTGACCATCGTCTTAAACTCGTTCACCTGGGCTCCCCCCTCGGTGGAAACGGCATAGTGTCCTGCCGGGGCGAAGAAGGCTACCGTGCTGTAGCCCCAGTAATTGGTCAGCCGCTTCCCGGTATACGGGTTATAGCGGATGATTTCGTGCGGATTGAACTCCTGGACGGGGAGAAATTCGACGCTGGTTATCCCGAGTTTCCTGAAGTAGGGTATCAGCTCGATAACCTGGGTATAGGTTCCCGGCTGCGCGGCACCGGAAGAACGGTGCCGGGTCAGACCTGCCAGGTGGGTCTCGTAGATGATGCAGTCATGCAGGGGATAATTCAGCGGTGCATCCCCTTCCCAGTCAAACTCATCATCAATGACGATGCATTTGGGCATAAGCTCCTGTTTCCACTTAAGCCACGGCTTGTCGCCTGTCAGGGCTTTGGCATACGGGTCGAGCAGCATCAGAGAGCTGTCATAGCGGCGTCCGGTCTCTGGACTGAACGGTCCGTCCATCCGGTAGAGGTAGAGCTGTCCGGCCTTCAGGCCTGCTACATGGATATGCCAGATGTCACCGGTACGGTTATGGGCGGGGTCGAGCTTGAAGACTGCGGAAGGCTCCCGGTCCCCAGCCTGGTCAAAAAGCAGAAGGGTAACGCCTTCTGCATGGCGGGAGAAGATGCTGAACTGGACTCCTGACTCGGTGATCCGGGACCCGAGGGGAAGGGGATGACCCGGTCGTGACTGATACTGCTGCATACTGATGGCTCCAGGCTGTTCACTTCGGCAGTTCCATATTGATACAATGTACAAACCGACAGCAAGATTCAGGCTTTCTGTTATAGTATCCCCACTATAATGCTTTTCTGCCGTTCTGCAAAGTGATAATCAGGCTCTACAAAACCCGCCAGACATGGACCACGGGCTTCGCCTCCTCAGCGAACAGCTCCAGGATGTACAGCAGTCCGTTCTCACGGTCAAAACCGACGTCCCCGATAAGGAACCTGCGCTGGGGACCGAAACCGAGGGTCTCGGTATCGATTCCGGAGGGATTGCGGTACAGATGTTCATCGATGGAGAAGCGGGCGTAGGGCTGCAGCTCCCAGGGTTCCATCTCCCCCCGGGCGCTGCGGGCCAGATCTTCGGGGTCATAGAGAATGCACTGGGAGATGAACCGTGTCGACCACCAGCCGCGCCCCGAGGCAGGTTCTCTGCAGATATAATCGGCCTCATCCGGACAGGGCGTGCCGTCTGAAAAGCGGCAGAGGGCAAACTGTCCGATAAACTCCTCCTGCAGGCACGGATACTGCGGGCCGGCGGGGTTGATGAATCCGTACCAGTACCGTTCTCCTGCCGACTTTGTCCCGGCGAAGAGAACAGCACTGCGTCCCGAGTTCGTCGTTATCCAGGCTCCGCCCTCCCACTCGTCTCCGTGCTGATACCCCTCAAGGCACCGCTCAATCACATCTGTCTCCTCTGAGGTGGCGTACTGAAGGAGGGGGATCTCATCAAGACGGGAACCGGCGGGTTCCGCCTCCCCCGTAACGGGGTCCCATGGCCGGTAGGCGAAGAGCGAGGGTCCCATGCCCGACCATCCCCCGTCCCGAAAACGTCCGCTTACCAGCAGTCTGCCGTCAAGATGCTCGTCGGCCCACTCCCGGGGAACGGAAAAGAGATACCCGTTGACACTGTAGGGGGACTGGCTGCCGATGTACCAGGCGCCTTTCACCGCTTCGGCAGAGGTGTTTTCATCAAGGTCAACCGAAGCCCACGCATGGGTAGGTTCGCCTGCCGCCAGTTCATCATGAAAGTGCTGTCCCCAGCAGAGGTGCAGCAGGGGACCCGTCTCAGGTGCATTGAGGTACTCGATACCGACCCGTGGAATCTCGTCATAGGCGGAAAAGAGCCCGGCATCAATTTCAGTGAGCCCCTGGATAATCTGCGCCTGCGGCAGTTCCTCCACCCTGTCGCTGATAAGCGCAGCGGGAATCGTCACCTCAGCCAGGCGGTTTCCGTCGGGCAGCTCCCCGTAGGGCATACGGTTATGGCCCATGACAAACAGGGACCCGGGAAATCCGTCACCGGCTCCCCCAGGGTCGCCGTCGGGGTTGAAGGTCATCGCTTCCCCGCCGTAGGCGAAGGTCAGGGGACGCTCTCCTGTCTCGGGAAGGCGGAAGGCTCCGAGATAGATAAAGTCCTCAGGTGCAGGCAGGTCAGGACGCACCCGGGCAATGTCCTGCTGTTCATCAGGATATTCAGGGGAAGACTCCTCGGGTCTGCCGGCCGGCTGAAAAGAACTGTCCAGAACCCCGGATTCTCCTGTCTCCGGAGCTTCACCGCCGGACTGCGGGGTGCCGCAGGCGGTGCAGAGGAGCAGCGCTGCTGCAGCAAGAGCCGAACATACGGAGTATGGTGATCTGCGCATATGCGTCCCTCCTGAAAGGAAGAAAAGATCTGTTCAGGAAGCACACACTGCAGGGGTTAAGCTGAAGCAGAACCGGCGGGTACACTCATCGTAGAACCGCATGATCTAGCTGTCAATAGCACAATTTTCGCACTTTACGATACGTGCACTGTCTGAAGGTTATTGCAGGCTGAGCGGCAGGCATGTATGATGAAATCAAATACCGCATCCAGTCTCATGCAGCGTGATAGGAAACCATACCCTGGAAAAGGAGCGTATAATACTCCCATGCGCCGTCACAGACCCCTGTTCCTCGCCGCCGTACTGCTGTTCATCTCCTTGATATATTCTGCTTTCTTTGGGCAGATCCTGAATGATTACCGGGAGAGGCAGGAGAATCTGCTCATGATCTCCTCTGAGAATCTTGCATCGCACATTGAGACGATTATCGAAGGGTACAGCAGCTTCGCCTCCTTTGTATACGATACGGTTGTCAGCGCTCCCCCGGTTCTCGAGATCATGCGTGAGGCGGTTCACGCGGATACGCAGCAGCGCGAGCAGCTGCGCCGTGATCTGTTCACCCTGCTTGAAGAGGATTACGAACTTCTTACCAGCTATCACTACCGGCAGCTCCATTTCCACCTCCCCAACGGTGACAGTTTCCTCCGTTTCCATACACCTCTTACCTACGGTGACAATCTGTTTGCCGTCCGCCGGTCCATCTATACGGTGAATACGGAACTTCAGGCTGTCAGCGGATATGAAGAGGGCAGAATTTTCAACGGGTACCGTTTTGTCTCCCCCCTTATTGCCGGCGGTGAACATGTCGGATCGGCAGAAATGAGTCTTTCCATGGCGACCGTCCTGCTCATGCTGCAGGAACAGTTTCCCGCCGATCGAATTCAGTTCATCGTACCTGCAGATACGGTCAGCTCCACCGTCTTTGAAGAATTCCAGCAGAACTACGGCAGTCACCCGGCGCTTCCTGGATTCATGATAGATAAGGAGGTCGAGAAAACAGTCAGCAGCCCTGATATCATGCTGACAGAAAAGCTGTGCGGAACCATCCTGAAAAGAACTGCTGAGCTGTCTCCTGAAACGCTTTCTTCCGGCGAAAGCTTCGGGGAAATCCTGAGGTACGGAAGAAGGAGCTACTCGGTTATCTTTCACTCCGTGCTCGATACTGCGGGGGTTCCTTCAGCGTATGTTATCAAAATACAGCAGAGCAGCCTTGCAGACGAAAACTACAGAAACCTGATCCAGATACTTATCGCCGTCACCCTGATCTATCTTTTGCTGATGGCTGCCACAATTGTCTACTACCTTCAGCGGAACAAGCTGGTGGATCTTGCCGCAACCGATGTGCTTACCGGACTTCCCAATCGGCTTCATTTTCTTGATCTTGCCCAGCGGGCGGACAGCAGAGCAAACAGCTCGGAATCAGATTATTCCCTCATCGTCGCCGATATAGACCACTTCAAGAAAGTCAATGACACCTTCGGTCATCCAGCCGGAGACCAGGTGCTGAAACATGTCGCTGGAATCCTCACCGAAACCCTGGGAGAAGCCGGTCATCTTGCCCGCTGGGGAGGTGAAGAGTTTATCATCCTGCTGCTGAAAACCCGGCTTCAAAAGGCTGAAGAAACAGCAGAACGGCTGAGAGAGGCTATGGAACATCACCATTTTCCAATTGCAGGCTCTCTTACCGCAAGCTTCGGAGTCGCCCAGCGGCACAGCAGATCATCGCTCACCGACACCATCCACCGCGCTGACCAGGCTCTCTACCGGGCCAAGGAGCTTGGACGAAACCGGGTGGAAACAGATAAGACGGGGAAATAGGCATAGCGCATCTGCAGAAAGGCATGCTCCAAACAGTTATTCTGCCTACCCCTGATTGAGGTATCAGCTGCCCTTGACATGCAGTAAGAATGAGGAATACTCTACAGTAAACACAGAACCTACTGAAGGATATCAGTGATCATGTCCTATACAATCAGAAAAAGTACGGGAGCGGCAGTGCTGCTGTTCCTATTTTTGGGGATGTCACAGCTGCAGGCAGGAACAGAGGCTGCAGCTGTCCTGGAAACTGCCTCCCTCCTCGGGCCCGCGCAGAAAGCGGTTTATGAGGTTGATATGGAGATCGTATCTTCAAGGGGCTCTAAGTCTCGGCAGCTTACCATCTACAAAGAGGCTGAACGAGACTCCTTCTACAGGTTGCTGGCTCACATAACCGCCCCAGCCTTTTTGTCCGATATGAAACTGCTCATCCTACAGGAGGAAGGGGATGAGTATCGCTGGCTGAAAACTTCGCGCGGGGTGCGCAGCATTGCGGCAAGCGGCAGAAAAGAGCAAATTTTTGATTCAGACCTTGACACAGAAGACCTTGCAGATATCGGCTCCGGCCTCTACACGCTGACCCTGCTCTCCTCCGGGGGCATATCTTCCACAATCAGGGCTGTTGAGGATGCTACCGGGTACAGCCGCATCATAACCATCGACAACGAAACCAAACTTATCACCCGTATTGAATATCATGACCGGCAGCAGCATCTCTACAAAAGCTACGAGCTTCTCAAGACGATGCGTATCGGCACGACCGCCTTTCCGGAACTGGGAAAACTATCCCACCCGGATGAAGGTACGTATACCATGCTCATGCTCTCCTCGGTTGAACTCCCTGATTCCATCCCGCCGAGAGTATTCAACCGTCACCAGATGTAGATAACCAGCTTCAACGGGACATTCATGCTGAAGAAACGCAATTGGTTTACAGCCCGCACTCATCGCTTCTCGCTTGCACTCTACGTTGTCCTGATTCTCACAGCAGCATTCTTTATCCCCGGGCTGCAGGTCATCGGCGGGATTGATGAGCAGATCCTTCCTTCAGATCACCCCTACAGCGTTACCACCTCTGCCTGGCAGCATTTTTTTCCCGTCCGAAGCATGATTGTTCTCAGCGCGGCGTTTGCAGACAACCGCCCATTCACACAGGAAAATCTCACAGTCATCGAAGAAATAATCGGTGAAATCAGCCGCTGGCCGATGATCAGCACCGTCTATGCCCTGACAGATCTTGATGAAAAAGATTCGGAATCCTTATCACATCAGCCTTTAATCGATCTGGACGATACCCGATCCATTGCCGATGCTGAGCATAAAATCGACAAGATTGAGATCCTGAAATCTCTTTTTCTTACCCCCGACTCCCAGGCTTTGCTGATCTATATTACTGCTGAAGAGGATGCAGATGCCGTAGAATTCGGGCGTCTTATCGATATACTCAAGGCTGACTGGGAGAGCAGGGGCGTACGTCTTTCAGCCGCAGGCACGCTGTACCATGATTATCAGAGTCGGCAGATCATCATACGGGAACTCCTTCTCATCTGCATCACTGCCTTTATCATCCTTCTCATTGTCTACTATGTGTTTACCGGAAGTAAACGGATCTCGCTTCTCTTTCTTGTCAACAGCGTTATTCC
The DNA here is from genome assembly GCA_964433385.1 of uncultured Spirochaetales bacterium. Classification (GTDB taxonomy): domain Bacteria; phylum Spirochaetota; class Spirochaetia; order JABMQR01; family JABMQR01; genus M55B182. The sequence continues at coordinate 634 of CAYSRK010000247.1, read as the reverse complement.
TTCGCTCATACTATTCGGGTTCATGGCTCTCTTCCGGCAGCCGATCGACATCATGACTATCTTTCTCCCGCTGCTCCTATTCTCCATTACAACCGCCTACAGCATACACTACTACAAGACCAGCGAAATTATCGGGGACCGGACAGCCGCCCTGCAGTCCATCGGTATCATCATCGTCCTCTCCGCACTGACGACCATGATCGGGTTTGCAAACCTGCTGTTCATTCAGGGTGAGTCGGTACGGAAACTTGCAGTTGTGCTGATTCTGGGGATTGTCCTCTCGGTTTTTTCGGTTCTCTGGTGCATCCCGCCGGTGGTAGAACGGGTTCCGGCGGGCAAATCGAGACGATGGGAAGTAAGGCTGAGAAGCAGTCTCTTTCCTGCAGGGAAAAAGTCGGCCATCTTCCGAACTCTCTACGTGCTGGCGGTACTGACAGTCTGCGGAGGTCTATACTGGTACGGTCCGCAATGGAACTACAAAGACGGATTCACCCGGGAGTTCAGGCCCTGGACACCTATCCGCCAGGAGACCGAGCGCTTTTCTGAACATAGTGGTACTATTCAGGAACTCAATGTGTTCATCGATACCGGAGCCGATTACGGTCTCATCAATATGGAATTCTACCGTCATTTG
>CAYSRK010000246.1:0-5968 GCA_964433385.1 uncultured Spirochaetales bacterium | reverse complement strand
CGGGTTCATTGAACCCCAGCAGGGGATGATGCTCTCTCCCTTCATGAGTGAGCAGGCTAAGGCGAACGGGGTTGAATTCAGGGCTGCCGTTGAAGTGGCAGATGTAGACCTTGAGAAAAAGACTCTCCTTGTCGACGGGGTAGAGACGATACGAGCGAAAAAGATCGTCGTAGCAACCGGCTCCCGGCCGCGGCCGCTCGGTCTTCCGGGTGAAAAGGAGTATCGCGGCAACGGCATCTCCTACTGCGCCACCTGTGATGCCAAGTACTTTGAGGGCAAAGAAGTTGTGGTAATCGGCGGAGGAAACTCGGCTATCGAGGAGACGCTGTTCATTGCCAGGTTCGCCAGCAAGATAACCATCGTCCACCAGTTCGACCATTTCCAGGCCAACAAGGTTGCCCAGGATGAGCTGAAGAAACTTTCGCACGTCAAAGTGCTTTTCGAGCACGAACCCCGGGAGTTTAAAAAGTATGGGACCATGGATATGGGAGTGGTGGTCGAGAACCTGAAGACCGGAGAGCGCAGCGAGGTCCGCACGAACGGTATCTTCGTCTTTGTCGGCTTTCTGCCCAATATTGAGGCCTTCGGCGACAAGCTGGCCGTTGACCAGTGGGGTTATCTGACAACGGATGCGGAGATGGAGACGAATATCAAGGGCGTGTATGCCGTCGGCGATGTTAAGACGAAGGCTTACCGCCAGATAACCACCGCCGTAGCGGACGGCACCATCGCCGCCATCGCTATCTCGAAAAATCTGTAGCCCGGCAGCAGCCCGAAACGAGGATTATTTGTATGAACTGTCTGAACTGTCGAGTCAAGTCATGCCAGCGGGCGGTTTCCTGCTCGGGTGAATCATTTGATCTCACCGAAGCCATGGAGGAGTACCATACTGATGCGAATCAGCAGGTTGTTCAGGCTGCGGCTGAGCTTGTTGACGACGGGAGGGCAGGCACTCTTTCAAGAATTGAGGAGCTCATAGAGTTCTCGAAGCTGATGGGGTATAAAAAGATCGGCCTTGCCTACTGCTGGGGTCTGACAGACCTCGCATCCGCAGTCCGTGCCGTTTTCAAGGCGAACGGGCTGCGGGCGGTCGGGGTCTCCTGTACGGTTGGCGGGTTTAGGCAGTCAGAGGTTAACGAAAAGAGCGGGCTGCCGGGAGCCTCCTGCAGCCCGCTTAACCAGGCAGCTCAGCTTAATGCGGATGGTGCGGATCTTGCGGTAGTTATCGGTCTCTGCATGGGTCATGATGTGCTGTTCACCCGGGCTTTCCAGGGGGATGTGACGACCCTGCTGGTCAAGGACCGGCCTTACAACCACAATCCGCTTGAAGGTATCCGCAAGGCGGCTTCAGCCGCAGGAGCGCTGGTGCCCTGAACCGGCGGTCCTGTTCTTCTTTTCCTGTTCCTATGAAAACTGGTTGCTGATTCACCTCAACGTGCTGTATCATGATGGTGAAGGCAGAGTGAGGAGAGGAGGAGTATCATGGAAAAAGAGATTACTATCTGTGAATTCGCCGCTGAACTGAAGTCCCGTCTGCTCAGCGGAAAGACAGTAGACTGCTGCAAGGAAGAGCTTCTGAGACTTGCAGACATCATCTGCGAGAAGATCGGTTCTGATACGATACTGGTCACCTGGAAGGATTAACGCAGGGACCGCTGCCGACAGATACCCTGGACACTTAAAACTGCTTTGCAAAAGGCATATTACCGGTTATAGTGGGTTATGTTTTCATTTTCAAAGAAGAAGAGACATAAAGGAACGCTCAAGGCTGCGGGAGCGGCTGATGAGCGGGGCATTCCGGCAGCCCTGAAGGATATCCCTTTCACCTGCTGTGAGGGCAAAAACCCTGTTCCCGGAACTCTGGTGCTGTTCGGGCTGACCACCTGCGGTTTCTGTGCGAAAGCGCTCAAGTTTCTCGAGGAGCACGATGTGCCGTTCTGTCACGTCCACGTCGATACCCTTCCGACGGAGATCAAGCGTTCTGTGCGGCAGTACGTATCTGACACCTTTGACACATCAATCACCTATCCTTTTCTTGTTATCGACAATACCCGCTGGCTATCGGGGTTTCTGCGGGTGGAGTGGGAGGAGCTTCTGAGCCATGAGTAATACACTGAGTCTCAAGGATGTTAAGGACTACACAGCCAAGATCGCCGCTTCGCGCGGCTGGGTACTCAACCAGAACGAGGAGTTTCTCGAGTCGATCCAGCTTGGCCTGCTGAAGAATGCCCAGCGGCTCGGTTACTACCAGTGCCCCTGTCGTGACTCGTGGGACGACCGGGAGAAGGACAGCGATATCATCTGTCCCTGCGAGTACAGTGCTGCCGATATTGAGGAGTTCGGTCAGTGCTTCTGCGGACTCTTTCTTGATGATGACTTTGAGGAATCGGGGTCGGAACCTGAAAGCATTCCCGAACGTCGACCGCGGGAGCTCTTTCCCTAAATACCGAATATCTGCTGAATGCCGGAGATGAGAAAGTGTACCCCCAGCGCGGCCATAAAGATCCATAATATCCGCGAGACCACCAGGCGGCCGATTCTTCCCATGACTTTTCCGATCCAAGGGGTCAGCTGAATCAGTACCCAGCAGACTGCGAACACGGCACATATCGCAGTTACCGTGATCAGGTATCCGTCCCGGTCCAGAAGCAGTATCCCGGTCACAATAGTCCCCGGTCCGACAAGCAGCGGTACTGCCATCGGCACCACCCCCAGCTCGATCACTTCATGCCGTGTGGCCGCTTCAACCTTCTTCGGGCCTTTTTTTTCGGGAAAGACGATGTACTTGACCGATATGATGGTAAGGAGAATTCCGCCGGCCACCCTGAATTCCAGAATGCTGATCTGAAAGACTCGGTTGAGAACCCACTGCCCGATCAGCGTCATTATGAGAAGAGTGGCGAATGCGGTCAGGACGGCGACGTTGAACAGAACAAAGCGGTCCTTCTTTTCCATATCCTCGGTCATATCGGAAAAGATGGGAATTGCACCGATAGGGTTGAGGATTGCAAAGAGAGCAAGCAGAGCATTGATCCATGTGTTCATGGGAGGGAGTATAGCACGGATGGAGACCGTGCGGTACAGCTGAATCTCAGCTCTCTGTCAGCCGATCAGCTTCCTCAGGCTCTCTTTTATTTCCTCAAGGCTCTCCTCGAAGCTGTCCTCCAGATGTTTGTAGTTGGCTTCGAGAAACTTGATGAAATCAGGGTCCTGTTCAGCCTGAAGGTTGACCTGACGGCCCATCTGCCGAGTAAGCTGCTCCTGTTTACGCTTCAGGTGCGGTTCATACTGCTGTTTAGCCATATCGAGCAGCTGCTCCCGCGACTGGATATACTGCTGGTAGAGCTGATCCGTCTGGACAAAGAGCTCCTTCAGGCCTTTCTTTCCGTCACTGAGGAATTCGGCAGCCTGTTTAACCCTACCGAGCGCCTCTACGTACAGTTCGTCCTGCGGCAGTGAGATATTAGCGAGAATTGTCTCGACCATCTGCTCCCTGACAACAGGCTTATCCTCATCCGACAGTTTTCCGTACTGCTGTTTCAGGGTTTCGATGTCGGCGTCGATGTCGAAGAGAAAGGTTCCTATCAGGCGCTTGCCGGTCTTCTCCAGCTCGCTTCTCCTGATCTTCCCGGGGTCTCCCACAACAGATTCTGTCTTCTCAAGGGCAATTTCCAACGCAGATCGTATACGTGCCATATGGTTCTCCATGGTATAGAGGTAATTTCTTCAGGATAGCGCCGCTGTGCGGCTCACATAGGTTAAGATAGTGAAGAATTGCCGCTAATGCAAGCGGCTGAGGTCCTGCTTGCCGCGGCTGTTCTTTCCGCTTACAATACCTCCTATGAAATCTGAAGCAACACAACAGGTCAATTATCAGGATGCGTATCTGCGGGAGATCAGGGCAGCAGTTACTGCTGTAGTGCCGATCGGGAAGGAGTGGGCGGTTGTCCTGGACCGGACCATTTTCTACCCTGAAGGCGGCGGACAGCCTGGCGACCGGGGGTCGGTTGGGGGAGTCCCTGTCCGTACCACCAGAATTGCGGACGGTCTCATCTGCCATATAACGGCAAACAGACCCGCTCTGGAGCCCGGGGAGAGCGTATCCTGTGTCCTTGACTGGGAGCACCGCTTTGACTATATGCAGCAGCATACCGGGCAGCATATTCTTTCCGGGGTGCTTTACAGGCTGCTGAATATCCAGACGGTCTCGGTTCACCAGGGGGAGAGCTGGCTGACGATTGAGACCGACCGGAAGGAGATTACCCAGGCAGAGATTGAGGCTGTCGAGGATGAAGCAAACAGCATCATCTGCGAGAACATCCCGGTAACTGCCGTGGAGCTCAATGAGGAAGAGGTACGGAAGTCTTCGCTGCGGAGGGAGCCTAAGGTCAGCGGGCTTATCAGGCTGGTGAAGATCGGCGACCGTGACATCGTCGCCTGCGGGGGGATGCACACAGCCCGAAGCGGTGAGGTCCGCCTGGTCCACTGGATCGGAAGCGAAACGATTCGCGGCCATATCCGGCTCTACTGGAAGGTCGGCAACCGTGCGGCAGCCGATTATCGAAGCAAGACTGCGCTTGCCGGCCGGCTTATCGATCTCTACTCGGTGCCGCTTGAAGGGGTCGCCGCAGAGGCTGAGCGGAAGCTTGAACAGATCCGAGAGCTCAGGCAGCAGCTGCAGGGGGCCGAAGGGTACGGCGCTTCCCTCCTGATGAGGATGCTCCTCGATAATGCCGAGCTCTGCTGCGGGGTGCGCATTGCCGCGGCCGATCTTTCCGATGAGCCGAGGTGGATCCTCTCCCGTCTTGCGGATGCGCTTCCCGAAGAACCGGCACTGGTGCTCTGCGCTGTTCAGAAAGTGGGAGAGGGTGACCTGCGCTGGTTCGCTGCAGCCAACCGTGAACACCTCATCAGGTTTGACGAGTTCAAGCGGGTTCTGTTTCCTGTCATAGAGGCAAAGGGGGGCGGCAGGCCTCCTGTCTGGCAGGGTAAGGGAAGTCTTCCGGACAGGAGCGGTGAATTCCTGGCAGCTTTCAGGAAATTTGCTGCTGAGAGCTGCGGGAGAGCTGATTTGTGAGCGGAAATCTGCTTACGGCTGAAGATATAAAACGGATGCTCAGCGATAAAGCCGATGCTCAGAAGGCGCAGGTGCTGCAGCGGTTTTTTAAGACCGGTGCCGGCGAGTACGGCGAGGGAGACCGGTTTCTCGGTATTTCCCTTCCGGAGCAGCGGAGCATCGCTCGCCGCTGCTGGCAGACAACTCCCCTCGATGAACTGGGCAGCCTCATCAGTACCGATGTTCATGAACACAGAATGACGGGGCTGCTGATGCTTGTCTACGCAGCTGAGAGCAGGAGCGGCAGGGCTGATCCAAGTGAGTACGTGCAGTTCTACTTGCACCATATCGACCGGGTCAACAACTGGGATCTTGTTGACGTCACCTGCCCCGGAATACTCGGTCCCTGGTACTGGGATCGTGACAGGACCGGGCTGCTTGATCTGGCCCGATCGGGCAGTCTCTGGAGAGAGCGGATTTCTGTGGTCACGACGCTGTTTTTCATCCGCAGGCTGGATTTTTCGACCACCTTTGCGGCTGCCGATATCCTGCTTCATCACCGCCACGATCTGATTCACAAGGCTGTAGGCTGGATGCTCAGGGAGGTGGGCAAACGGGACCCGACGGCTGAGCGTGAGTTTCTCGATCCCCGGTACCTGCGGATGCCGCGGACGATGCTTCGCTACGCGATAGAAAAATTCCCCGAAGAGGAGAGGCAGGCGTATCTGCACGGTGAAATCAGGTGAGCAGCAGAGAGGAAAAACCTTCTATGAAGCCGACGGATGATCTGAGATCGATAACCGTTTCCACGATTAAGGCTGCGCTGATCTTCCTGGCGGGGTATACGCTGATCGCTGTTCTGTTCAGAAGGCAGCTTGCGCTGGCTGGTCTCTGGATGGGGGAAAATCTCGG
>CAYSRK010000245.1:0-5741 GCA_964433385.1 uncultured Spirochaetales bacterium | reverse complement strand
TGCAGAGGGTCGAGGGAGCCTCCTCACCCTGGACTGTAGCCGGAATGACGCGAACCAGGGCCCCGGCATTTCTGCGGGAGAGGACCTGCAGGATATCTCTGAGAGCAGCTCCCGTAGGCGAGGTGATAACGGCAATCCGCTCGGGAAGCAGGGGAAGAGGTTTCTTCCTTCCTGAATCAAACAGACCCTCCGCTGCGAGACGGCGTTTGCGCTCCTCGAGCATCGCAAGAATCGCACCCTCTCCTGCGGCCCGGATCGAGGAGCAGATAATCTGATACGTGCCCCGCTTCTCATACACGGAGAGAGTTCCCCTGACAGCCACCTGCTGCCCGTCACGGGGGCGAAAACTTATCTGGTTCTGCCGGTTTCTGAACATGACGGCAGAAATCTGGGCGCTGTGATCCTTCAGGGTGAAGTACCAGTGACCGGAACTGGCAGGGCGGAAATTGGAGATCTCCCCCTCGAGGGTTATTTCGGTGAAGGTGCGTTCAAGGATCTCCTTGATAACCGAAGTAAGGGAAGAGACGGTGAATATCGGCTGCTGATCATGAAAAAGAGTTGTCTGCATCATAGCCTGCCGGGCAGCTGCCTGCCCCCATACAGTCCAGGGAGGGAAGCACTGCTGAATATGCGCGAAAAAAAGACTGCCGGGAGGCAGCCTTTTCTATCATTCACCACCGGGCAGACGCAGGTCAGCCGGGAATGATTGCTTCAGTGGGACACACATCCGCACAAGCCCCGCAGTCAGTGCAGAGGTCCGGATCAATGACGTAGATGTCGCCCTCGGAGATAGCATCAACAGGACATTCGGGAAGACAGCTTCCGCACGCGATACATGCATCGGTAATGGTGTAAGCCATGGTGGCCTCCTCGTTGAAAATTTTACTACCTCTGACTATATACCTCTTGCAAAGATTCAGTCAAGAAACCACAGTAGGGATATGGACAATAATACCGCTGCTGATAAGAAAGAGCTTGACGGATGCGCCCGGAAGCTGTTCAGTTACCTGATGAAGAGCCGCAGGTGCGCAGTTATTACCGGCGCCGGAGTGTCGACGCTCTCCGGCATTCCCGATTTCCGCGGACCCCAGGGGCTGTATCAGAACCGGGATGCGCTGCGGATGTTTGACCTGAAGGAGTTTGTCAGAGACCCCTCGTTATTCTACCGTCATGCAGCCGGCTTCATCTACACCCTCGATGAAGCGGAACCTTCCGTGGTGCACCGGGTTCTGGCAGCCTTGGAAAAGGCAGGTATTGTGCATGCGGTAATAACCCAGAATATCGACATGCTCCACCAGCGCTCCGGCAGCCGGAACGTTATCGAGCTGCACGGGTCACCTAAGACGCATACCTGTTCCCGGTGCGGGGCACAGGCGGACTTTGCAGAGGTCCGGGAGACCGGAAGGAGAGGCATCGTCTTCAGCTGCCCCCGCTGCGGGAGTCCGGTGAAACCCGATATCACCTTCTTCGGGGAAATGCTTCCCCCGGGAGCGTTTGAGGCGGCTGAGAAAGCGGTGGAGCAGGCGGATCTGCTGCTGGTGCTCGGTACATCGCTTACCGTATATCCTGCCGCCTGGCTGCCCGAGACTGCCCTGCGGCTCTCTATCCCGCTGGCGCTGGTAAACGGTTCACCGACCCCGGTTGACAGCCGGGCGGTCCTCCGCTGCAGCGATCTGAAACGGGTCTTTGAGGTGCTTGAGCAGCTGCTTGCCGATCAATAATGTTTTTATTATAACAATCTGTTATTATCTAGACAAAATGTTTTAATTATACTATACTCATCAGCATCCGCCTGAGCAAGGAGGGAAACAGATGCGCATAGCACTGCTTGGATACGGAAAGATGGGAAAACTGATCAGACAGACTGCACTGGCACGCGGTCATAAGGTGACTGCCGTCATTGATCCGCAGTCAGACCTGCCGGAGGTCACTGCTTCCGCAATAGATCCGCAGACGCTCAACGGAGCAGAAGTCGTGATAGATTTCACCGTACCGGCAGCTGCAGTCGATAATATTAAAGCTGTCGCCGCCTGCAATGCCGCCATGGTTGTCGGTACGACAGGCTGGTACGAGCGGGAGCGGGAGGTTCGTGACATCATAGCTGAAAGGGGCACCGCCCTGATCTGGTCGGGGAACTTCTCCCTCGGGGTCAATATGCTCTTCGCACTGATCAGGAACGCGGGAATGATCATGGACAGCGCCGAAGAGTATGATGTCATGGTGCACGAGTTTCACCATGCCGCGAAGGCTGATTCCCCTTCAGGAACCGCGCAGATGATCGGGAATATCCTTCTTGAGACGCTCGGCAGAAAAAACCGGATTGTCACTGACACGCTCGGGAGGAGGATAGAGGCGGATGAACTGCACATAACGTCGACTCGGGGCGGTTCGATTCCCGGGACGCACTCGGTTATCTTCGACAGCCCCGATGATACGATTGAAATTACCCACCGTGCCCGCAGTCGGGCAGGTTTCGCCGCAGGTGCGGTCAAAGCCGCGGAATGGATCTGCGGCAGGACAGGTTATTTCACCATTTCGGATATGATGCAGAGCATCATTGACCGCGGACAGGCCTAGGGCCAGCATCTGCACGAATGCACAGGAGAGATACAGATGAGAAGAGATTTTCACGGCGTATACACAGCCCTCATAACCCCCTTCACCAAATACGGCAGCGTTGATGAGGCAGCCCTCGAAAGAATTATCGCCAACCAGATTGCGCAGGGGATAGACGGACTCGTTCCCTGCGGGACCACCGGAGAGAGCCCGACTCTCTCCCATGAGGAGCATGATCGGGTGATCGAGCTGACGGTCAAGTTTTCAGCAGGAAGGGTACCGGTCATAGCGGGGACAGGGAGCAACGCTACGTCTGAGGCGATCAGACTGTCACGACATGCCCAGGAAGCCGGAGCAGATGCGGTCCTGCTCGTCAGCCCCTACTACAACAAGCCTACTCAGAAGGGCATCTACCTTCACTTCAAGGCGATAGCTGAGTCGGTCCACGTCCCCTGCATCGTCTACAACATCCAGGGACGCACGGGGGTCAATATTGAAACCGACACGCTTGTGCAGCTGATGCATGACTGCCCGAACATTACGGTCGTCAAGGAGGCTTCAGGTCGCCTCGAACAGATGAAAGAGGTGATTGAGCGCAGGAAGGAGAATTTTTCAGTCCTTTCCGGTGATGACAACCTCTGTCTCGAACTGATTAAGGCCGGAGGAGACGGGGTGATATCGGTAGCATCAAACCTCTTTCCCGCTCAGATGGTTGAGATGGTCCATCTGGCACTCAGAGGAAAGTATGCTGAAGCAGAAGTCCTTGAAGAGAGACTGCGTCCATTCTTCTCCGCCTGCTTTGTCGAGACAAATCCTATTCCTATCAAGACCGCAATGGCAGCCGCCGGGTGGTGCGAGGAGGTCTTCCGCCTGCCGCTCTGTACGCTCGCAACCGAAGATCACCGGAAAGCGGTACTGGAAGCGGCTGCCGCGGTGTAAGGGGGAGCAGGCTAGGTTCTTGCATTTCCTCCCGCCTTTGAGTATGGTAGCAGCAGAATTTTCCTCCGGGCCTCATGCTCTGTGACACTGCAGGGGCATGAGGCTTCGGATGCGCAGGAGCAGTATATGGCATCTATCAACGGAAATTACCGCAGACTCGCGGCGGGGGATCTCTTTCCCGAAATCGGCCGACGCACCCGCGAATTTCAGGCGGCCCACCCTGAGGCGAAGCTCCATCGCCTGGGAATCGGCAACACCACCGAACCGCTGACGCCGGCTGTTATCGCGGGACTGCGGCGCGGAGTGGATAAACTTTCCGACCGGTCAACCTATACCGGCTACGGTGATGAGCAGGGAAACCGGGATCTGAGGGAGGCCGTCTGCGCCTTCTACCGCAGGCGCGGGGTCATTCTCAGTGCTGATGATATATTTATCAGCGACGGGGCGAAACCCGATTCAAGCAATATTCAGTCGATATTCTCACCAGAGAGCCGCATAGCTGTCCAGGACCCGGCCTATCCGGTCTATGTGGATTCCAATGTGATAGCCGGAAGGACAACAGGCTCTGCCGGGGCAGCGGGCCGCTACGGCGGATTCATCTACATGGAGTGCACCGAGGAGAACGGGTTCATCCCCGACCTGCCGAAGGAGAAGGCTGACCTCATCTATCTCTGCAGTCCGAACAACCCGACCGGGGCTGTCTTTGACCGGGACGCCCTTACGCGATTTGTAGAATACGCGCGGGCTCACCGGGCGGTAATCATATTTGATGCCTCCTACAGCGAGTACATCTCCGATGAGTCGCTGCCGCGCTCTATCTATGAGATTGACGGGGCACAGGAGTGCGCTGTCGAGATCAACAGCTTCTCAAAGTTTGCCGGATTCACCGGTGTACGTCTCGGATGGTCGATAGTTCCGCAGGCGCTGACTGTGGAGGGCGCGAAACCGGGGGAGGTACGCAGCCTGTGGTTCAGAAGACAGACAACCTTTTTTAACGGAGCAAGCAATATTGTCCAGGAGGGCGGGCTTGCTGTTCTCTCCCCGGAAGGACTCGCCGAGTGCCGTAAGACCATAACCTACTACATGGACAATGCGAGAGTGATCAGGGAGGGGCTCTCTTCGCTCGGGCTCAGGCTCTACGGCGGAGACAATGCGCCCTACCTCTGGCTGAAAACGCCCGGGGGCCTGAGTTCGTGGGAATTTTTTGACAAGCTTCTCCATGAGGCATGGGTAATCGGAACCCCCGGATCCGGGTTCGGTCCCGCCGGGGAAGGATACTTCCGACTCAGCTCCTTCGGTCATCGAGAGGATATCGAGGCGGCCGTTGCCAGCATCGTGAGCCGACTGAAACTGTAGAGCCCGACCGTATGCGGGCGATTGAGCGTGCAAGGAGATAATACAGATGAGCAGTAACCCGATACCCCTGTCAGTGGATGAGCTTGAGCGCATAGCAGCGGCGTTTCCCACCCCCTTTCATATCTATGATGAGTCGCGGATCAGGGAGCAGGCCCGGGCGATGAATGCCGCCTTCAGCTGGATACCCGGTTTCAAGAACTACTTTGCCGTTAAGGCCTGTCCGAATCCCGCGATTCTTACCATCCTGCGCGAGGAGGGGTTCGGCGCAGACTGCAGCTCCCTGGCCGAGCTCAAGCTTGCCGAGCAGTGCGGTCTCTCGGGAAGGGAGATCATGTTCACCTCAAACGATACCCCCGTTGAGGAGTTTGCCGCTGCCCGTGAACTCGGGGCGTTCATCAACCTCGATGATATCGGGCACATCGATTTTCTTGAGCGGGGACCGGGGATACCCGAGGAGATCTGCTTCCGCTACAACCCGGGGGAGGCAAGAACGGGCAACGTCATCATCGGAGTCCCGGCAGAGGCCAAGTACGGGGTAACCTCATCCCAGATCTTCGATGCCTACCGCATCATGAAGGAGAAGGGGGTAATGCGGTTTGGTCTCCATACCATGGTCGCATCAAATGAACTGAACAGCGACTACTTCATTGAAACGGCAAGAATGCTCTTCACTCTCGCCCGTGAGCTGAAGGAGAAAGTCGGCGTACGTATAGACCTGATCAATATGGGCGGCGGCATCGGCATACCCTACCGGCCGGGCGAAGAGCCGGTCAATCTCGGAAGGGTGTCATTCGGCATGAAGGAACTCTACGAGGAGATTCTTGTCCCGGCCGGTCTCGACCCGATGCAGATCGTCTTCGAGTGCGGGCGGATGGTGACCGGGCCCTACG
>CAYSRK010000244.1:0-6431 GCA_964433385.1 uncultured Spirochaetales bacterium | reverse complement strand
AGCCTCTATCTGGCGGTTGGTGATCCAGCGGGGTTCCAGCGCTACCAGACCGTAATCGCCGAAGGACACGGTATTGCCGCGGTGAGCGACGCCGTCGGTCTTCCCTCTCTGCTTTTTCCTGTATTTTATCCGTTTGGGACTCAGCATAGCACCTAACTCCTTGCTGTCGAGACACGTTCCTTGGATTGCTTAACCACAAGTCCGGCATCTTCCTTTTTTGTCTTCTCGTAGATCTCACCGTTGTATACCCAGACCTTCACGCCGATAGTTCCAAAGGTGGTATGACTCTCGGCAAAACCGTAGTCTATGTCTGACCTGAGCGTATGAAGCGGTATCCGTCCATCCTTGTGCCACTCGGTTCTGGACATCTCAGCCCCGCCGAGGCGGCCGGAGATCTTGATCTTGACACCCTGGACGCCGGCGCGCATAGCGCTGCTGACCGCCATCTTGAGCGCACGGCGGAATGAACCCCGCATCGAGAGCTGGCGGGCTACGTTCATCGCAATCAGCTGGGCATCAGCCTCAGGCCGTTTGATTTCCTTGATCTTTATCTGGATCTTCTTGTCAGCAAGCTTCTGCAGCCGGCTGCCGAGCTTCTCCACGTTCGCCCCTTTCGCACCGATGATGATCCCGGGCCGCGAGGTTTTAATGACGAGAGTGATGCGCTGGGGTTTCCTGATAATCTCAATGTCGGAAATATCGGCGCCCTTGGTTTCGGGGCAGCTTTCCAGCTCCTTCCTGAGACGGAGGTCCTCGTGCAGCATATCGGCGTATTCACGCGGGTCTACATACCACTTTGATTTCCAGGTTTTATTCACTCCAAGCCGAAGTCCAATAGGATTAACTTTCTGACCCATTTATTCCCCCATCCTCGCAATTTCATCAACGACAACCGATATGTGACTCATCCTTTTGAGAAGGATGTCTCTCCTGCCGTGAGAACGCGGCCAGACTCGTTTATGCCGGGGTCCGTCATCAACGCGCACTTCCTTCAGGTAGAGCATCTCCTCGTCAAGCTTCTTATTCTGCACCAAAGCATTGGCGGCGGCAGACTTGACCACCTTCCTGAGCATGCCGGCACCTTTTTGCGGCATAGCCTCAAGAATGGCCACTGCCTCAGCATACGGCTTACTTCTGACAAGGTCTGCTACCGGCCGTACCTTTGAGGGGGAAACCATCAGGAATTTTGCTGTAGCTCTGTATCCTTTCTTCACTTCTGAATCTACACCCATCTCAATACCTACTACCTTTTGAGTTTCTTATCGGATTTTGCATGTCCCCGATAAAAGCGGGTCGGCGAAAACTCACCGAGCTTATGGCCGACAAGGTTTTCGGTGACATACACAGGCACCCATGTCTTGCCGTTATAAACAGAGAGAGTAAAGCCAACCATTTCAGGAATGATTGTCGAGCAGCGGGAGTACGTTTTAATCATGGGTTTCTGCCCCGCCTTGTTAGCTTCCAGAATCCTTTTATAGAGTTTCTTCTCGATAAACGGACCTTTTTTTATTGACCTTGCCACTGTACGCTCCTACATTCTATGAACAGTTCAGCAGGTCGGCGAGGGATACTGCACAGCAGTCCTTCACCGAAGCACCCTGCCTTCCTATCTCTTCTTGACAATAAACTTGCTGGAAGACTTGCTCTTCTTCCTCGTCTTGTAACCCTTGGTAGGCTGTCCCCAGGGTGAAACCGGATGACGGCCTCCTGAAGTCTTGCCCTCACCACCGCCGTGCGGATGGTCAACCGGGTTCATCACGACACCGCGCACCTTCGGCCTGCGGCCGAGCCAGCGGGATCGTCCGGCTTTACCGAGCGAGACATTCATATGATCCTCGTTACCGAGGCTTCCGATTGTCGCATAACACTTGGCAAATACCATTCTCATCTCGCCGGAGGGCAGACGCAGCGTCACGTAATCGCCCTCTTTTGCAACTATTGTTGCGCCGAGCCCGGCAGATCTTACAAGCTGTCCGCCCTTTCCCAGCTGAAGCTCCACATTATGGACCGTCATACCAAGCGGGATGTTACCAAGCGGAAGCGCGTTTCCAACCTGAAGAGGAACCTGCTCACCGCTCATCACCTTGGTGCCGACAGCCAGGCTCTTCGGTGCCAGAATGTACCGCTTCTCACCGTCAGCATAGAAGAGCAATGCAATGTTCGCAGACCTGTTCGGATCATACTCGATGGTCTTAACGTTCGCGGGGATATCATGCTTGTCGCGCTTGAAATCGATCTGACGATAGTTGCGCTTGTGGCCCCCGCCCCGTCTGCGTACGCTGATTCGACCGCCGGCTCCACGCCCGGCATGCTTGCTCATGCCCTTGGTGAGGCTCTTTTCACTCTTATCGGTCGTCAGCTCTTCAAAGGTAAGTGTTGTCTTGTACCGAAGACTTGGGGTCCTTGGTTCATATTTTTTGATTCCCATGTGCTCCCCCTATCCTATACGCCTTCAATTTTTGAAATCGAGTCACCGGGAACCAGGGTCACGATCGCCTTCTTCCAGGGAGTGGTCATACCGCTGCGCAGACCGGCTTTCGTCCGGGTCTGTTTCGGTTTTCCCTTGACGGAGATGATGTTGCACTTAACAGTCTTCACTGAGAAGAGCTCCTCAACCGCCCTCATGATCTGAATCTTGTTCGCCCTGGGATCGACTCTGAACGTATATTTCTTTTCGTTCTGCTCACGCAGCGCATTCGATTTTTCCGTTAAAACCGGTCCGATTATTATCTGATCTGCTCTCACATCCAACCCCTTATCTGTTGCCGTAGAAATCGTTGAGATTTCCGGCGGCCGACTCCATCATCAGCACCTGCCTGCCGTAGAGCAGTTCTTTGGCCGAAAGCCTGTTGTAGGAGAGAAACTTGACCCAGGGGATATTTCTTCCTGCCCGCCGGATCATCGCATCGTTATCCTTGAGGATGATGACCGTTCGTTTATCTGCGTCGACGAGGTTCGTAAGCACCTTCACCAGATCCTTCGTCTTACCGGTATCCACAGTGAAGTCCTCAACGATTTTAAGTTCCTCATCCCGTACCTTCATCGACAGAAGCGACTTCATAGCCAGTCTCTTCATCTTCTTCGGGATACGGTAGCTGTAGTCTCTCGGTTTCGGGCCGAATATCGTTCCGCCGCCTACCCAGACAGGTGATTTCTTGTCACCGGACCGTGCGTGGCCGGTTCCTTTCTGCCGCCAGGGCTTTGCATTGCTGTAGTTCACTTCACCCCGGGTTTTCGTACTTGCCGTACCGACTCTCCGGTTAGCAAGTTCGTTGTTGACGGCATAGTAGATTGACCCGTCACTTATCTCCCTGCCGAACACTTCGTCATTGAGTGTGATATCTTTTATCTTTTCGCCCTGTATAGAAAAGACGTCTGCTTTCATCTCTAGCCCCTACTTCTTGTTAGCTTTCTTGACAATGACTACGCTCTGCCGGGGACCAGGGACCGCACCCTTTACCATGAGTACGTTCTTCTCCTCATCCACCTTGACGACCCGCAGATTCTGCACTGTCGTTTTGGCATCACCCATGCGGCCGGGCATCTTCGTGCCCTTGAAAACCCTTGAAGGAGTTGCTGCCATACTGGTACCGCCAAGTCCGCGGTGGAATTTCGATCCGTGGGTAGCTCTTCCTCCGGAAAATCCGTGCCGTTTGATGGCTCCCTGGAATCCTTTTCCCTTTGAGGTGCCCACGACATCGACAAACGCTATATCCTTGAACATGTCCACGCCGAGAACATCACCGACGGCGACTTCCTTCTCAAATCCCTTCATTTCGACAAGATGCTTCTTAGGTTCACAGACGTCGCCGAACTGCCCGGCGTACGGTTTGGTAACACGGTTTTTCTTCGCATCAACAGCGCCCAGAACACAAGCGCTGTAGCCATTTTTTTCAACGGTTCTTTCACCGACAACAATATTGCCCTCGATCTGAATAACCGTAACGGGGGTGAGTACACCCTTTTCGTCAAACACTTGCGTCATTCCGACTTTTTTGCCGATTAGCCCTAACATCTCTAACCTCGATTGTTAAATTCTACTGCTTTATCTCTACATCAACACCAGCAGGGAGCTCAAGCTTCATTAGGGCATCCATAACCTTTGATGTAGGATCGAGAATATCGATCAACCGTTTATGGGTCCGCATCTCGAACTGTTCACGTGCTTTCTTATTCACATGCGGTGATCGCAGTACGGTATATTTATTGATACGGGTCGGGAGGGGGACCGGACCGGATACCTCTGCACCGGCGCCCACTACAGTCTGTACGATCGACTTGGAACTCTGCTCCACAAGGTCGACATCAAACCCTCTTAAACGCACCCGAATTCTATCTTTGGCCATTATTCCTCCAAGCGCACAGCTTGCCTGCCGAATGACAGGCAAGCGTTACGTGCACGTCGTTACTCTATGATCTCTACAACCTGGCCGCTGGCAACGGTTCTGCCGCCTTCGCGGATAGCGAACCGGAGACCTTTCTCCATGGCTATCGGGTTGATCAGCTCAACGTTGATCTCGGTGTTGTCGCCGGGCATAACCATCTGCTTGTCTTCAGGAAGCAGCACGGTGCCGGTGATGTCAGTTGTCCTGAAGTAGAACTGGGGCCGGTAACCGGAGAAAAACGGTGAATGGCGACCGCCCTCATCTTTGCTCAGAACGTAGACAGTTCCCTTAAATTTCATATGCGGAGTAATGGAACCCGGTTTTGCCAGGACCTGTCCGCGGATAACTTCCTTCTTGTCAACACCGCGCAGCAGTGCGCCGATGTTGTCACCTGCCTGCCCCTCATCAAGAAGCTTGTTGAACATCTCGACACCGGTACAGGTGGTTTTCCGGGTGGGACGGATACCGACTATCTCGATTTCATCGCCGACTTTCACAATACCGCGCTCAATTCTTCCGGTAACGACCGTACCGCGGCCCTGAATGGAAAAGATATCCTCTATCGGCATCAGGAAGGCCTTGTCTACAGCACGCTCGGGGAGCGGGAAGTAGGTATCCATCGCATCGAGCAGCTCTTCGATGGATTTGGTCTTCTCAGCGTCATCCGGATTCTCCATGGCCTCGTAAGCCGAGCCCTTGATAACAGGAATCTCATCTCCCGGGAATTCGTACTCCCTGAGAAGATCACGCATCTCTTCCTCGACAAGCTCAATAAGGTCCGGATCGTCAACCTGGTCAACCTTGTTGATGTATACGATAAGTGCCGGCACACCAACCTGGCGGGCAAGCAGGATGTGCTCCTTGGTCTGAGCCATGGCACCGTCGGTTGCAGCAACAACGATAACAGCACCGTCCATCTGCGCAGCGCCGGTGATCATATTCTTGATGTAGTCAGCGTGGCCGGGACAGTCAACGTGGGCATAGTGCCGCTTATCCGTTTCATACTCGACGTGACGGGTGTTGATCGTGATCCCTCTTGCCTTCTCTTCTGGAGCGTTGTCGATATCGTCATAGTTCATGACCTTCGCACCAGTCTTCCGCGCACAAAACATACTGATCGCGGCAGTCAGCGTGGTCTTGCCGTGGTCAACATGGCCGATCGTGCCGATGTTCACATGCGGTTTCGTCCGTTCAAACTTTGCCTTCGCCATCTTGGCCTCCTCAAGGTCGGGTCGTGCCGGTATGCACAAAGCGAAACCGGGCGGATTGCGGGGTGGGCGCGCCACGGCGCACCCGCGAACTCATGCGTATTTCTTCTGGATCTCGTCCGAGATGTTCTGCGGCACGGCATCGTAATGGTCGAACGACATCGAGAAGTTCGCCCGCCCGGAGGTCATCGACCGCAGGTTGTTGATGTAGCCGAACATGTTCGCCAGCGGCACGAAGGCGTTGATGACATTCGCGTTGCCGCGGCTGTCCTGGCCCTGCACCATGCCGCGACGGCTGGTCAGGTCGCCGATCACGCCACCGGTGTATTCTTCCGGCGTCACGACCTCGACCTTCATGATCGGTTCCAGCAACTTCGCCCCGGCCTTCTTCAGGCCCTCGCGCATGCCGGCCCGGGCCGCGATCTCGAACGCCAGCACGCTGGAGTCGACGTCATGGTAGGCACCGTCCACCAGCGCCACCTTGAAGTCGATCACCGGGAACCCGGCGAGCGGACCCGAATCCATCACCGACTTGATGCCCTTTTCGACGCCGGGGATGTATTCCTTCGGCACCGAACCGCCCACCACCTTCGACTCGAACGAATAGCCTTCGCCCGGTTCGGTCGGCGTGATGATCAGCTTGACGCGGGCGAACTGGCCCGTGCCGCCGGTCTGCTTCTTGTGGGTATAGTCGATCTCGGCCTCGCGGCTGATCGTCTCGCGGTAGGCCACCTGCGGCGCGCCGATGTTCGCCTCGACCTTGAACTCGCGCCGCATGCGGTCGACGAGGATGTCGAGGTGAAGTTCGCCCATGCCCTTCATGATGGTCTGACCGCTT
>CAYSRK010000243.1:0-5280 GCA_964433385.1 uncultured Spirochaetales bacterium | reverse complement strand
GAAGGACAAACTCGTCCAGGCGTTTCTCAACTCAGTCCCCGCATCACTCATTAATAGATTGGAATTAGTTGCGTGATTTCTCAAGTGGGAAGTTTGAGTGTTAAAGATTCAATAATTTTTTAAACACATCTTCAAGGTGTCCGCATGGGGCCTGGATATGGGTAGTCGGTTCTGAATCCTGCTGACTGCACCGGAGGTTCCCGGTCATATCCGACCTCAGTGAGCTTTCTGTACCTGATACCCTCGGGTTCAGCCGGTAATGATTGAGAAGGTGGTCGAGCGGGCATGGGAAGAGATCCTGCCTTGTACACAGCAGTCAGCAGAGCTCCCCTGCCCCTCTCAATCCGTGTCAGCTGTCACTCCTCTTTGGATTTTTCCGTTGAGGTCTCAGCAGGTGGTTCCTCGCTTTTTTTTATTCCAGGAAACATGATAGCCCTTAAGGCGGAATCAAGTTCTGCTGAAATTTCGGGATGGGTCTGGAGAAACTGCTTTGCGTTTTCCTTCCCCTGGCCTATCTTATTCTCTCCGTAGGTATACCAGCTGCCGCTCTTGTCGATCAGTTCATACTTTACAGCCGCATCAAGCAGGCTTCCATGGTAGCTGATGCCTTCACCGAACATCAGGTCAAGCTCTACTTTTTTGAATGGAGGGGCAACTTTGTTTTTGGCGATCTTGATCCGCACTCTGTTCCCAATTGCCTCATCAGCGTTTTTTGAAATAGTTTCTATCCTGCGAACTTCCATGCGGACCGATGAGTAGAATTTCAGCGCATTACCGCCCGTGGTCGTTTCCGGATTCCCGAACATGACCCCGATTTTCATCCTGATCTGGTTTATGAACACAAGGCAGGTACGCGACTTCGAGAGAATACCGGTTAGTTTTCTCAGTGCCTGGCTCATCAGCCGCGCCTGGAGTCCCATATGAGAATCTCCCATCTCGCCCTCAATCTCCGCCTGCGGAGTAAGAGCTGCCACGGAATCGATAACGATGATATCCACCGCTCCGGAACGGACGAGGGACTCAGCGATATCGAGGGCCTGCTCCCCGGTATCAGGCTGAGAAATCCACAGTTCATCAATGTTTACCCCAAGTTTACGGGCATAGCCGGGATCAAGGGCATGCTCTGCGTCAATAAAAGCTGCAATCCCACCCTGCTTCTGGCTTTCGGCTATCGCGTGGAGGGCGAGCGTTGTCTTACCCGAAGATTCCGGTCCGTAGATCTCAACAATCCTTCCCTTCGGGTATCCGCCGACCCCGAGCGCTTCATCGAGCAGAATCGAGCCGGAGGGAATAGAGTCAATGTTGATATCAAGCTTCTCCTCTCCGAGTTTCATGATGGAACCTTTGCCGAACTGTTTTTCTATGTGAATACGGGCAGCTTCTATCGCCTGCTGTTTCCCTTCCTGGTCCTCGTGCCTGACCATAACTGTAGTTGCCTTTTTTGCCATATCGCGCTCCTTTTGCGTCTGACTTCACGGGCAGCGGGATGCCGATGATCCCTGCTGTACCAAATATACCTGTTTCAGGCGCTGCTGTATTCAGCAATTTCGCCGGGAATGAAAAATAAAAAAACGCGGCGCTTCAGCGGGACTGCAGGATAATCGTTACCGGACCGTCATTCAGGCTTGCGACCTGCATATACGCTCCGAATATCCCGCTGCCGGTTCTCACCTCGCGGGCAAACTCCTCAATCGCTTTGCGGTAGTACTCCTCGGCGAACTGCGGTTCAGCAGCTCGGTTGAACGAGGGCCGATTCCCCTTATTCGTATCAGCGCATAAGGTAAACTGGCTTACCACAAGCACAGCTCCCCCGATCTCCGTAACATTGAGGTTCATCTTTCCCGCTTCATCGGGAAATATTCTCACATTCAGCACCTTGCGGACAATATACTTGAGATCGTTGTCGGTATCTCCCCGCTCAACACCGAGATAGACTATCAGACCCGCGTCAATCCTTCCGGTAACCTCTCCCGCAACAGTTACCGAAGCCTCCCTTACCCGCTGAATTACGGCTGTCATAAGCTGATTCTCCGCCTTCAGGCCCTTTTAAGGTCAGTAATGAAGGCAGTCGGGTCCTCAGCGGCAAAAAAAGCGCTGCCAGCAACCGCAACATCAATGCCGGCATCCTTGAGAGAGCGGATTGTTTCGAGGTTCACCCCGCCGTCGACAGCAATTTTACAGGAAGGATTGACCGCATCAAGCATGGAGCGCAGTTTTGCTGCTTTCAGGATGCAGGACGGGATGATCGACTGTCCCCCGAAACCGGGATTTACCGTCATAACCAGAACCAGGTCCAGTTCGGGAAGCAGGTCTTCAAGCAGTCCGACCGGGGTGGAGGGAACCACCGATATCCCGGCAAGTTTTCCCGCGCTGCGTATCCTCTGCAGCGCCCGGTGCGCGTGAACTGTCGCCTCGTAATGGATGGTCACCGCATCGGAACCGGCTTCAATGAAATCGTCAATGTACTGTTCGGGTCTGCTGATCATAAGATGCGTATCGAAAAACAGATCAGTATACGGCCTGATGTCCCGGATAAACTTCGGACCGAAGGTAATATTCGGAACAAAATGACCGTCCATTACATCCAGGTGCACCCAGTCGGCCCCGGAAGCGGAAATCTTTTCCAGTTCTTCCCTGATTCGGGAGAAGTCTGCCGATAAAATCGAGGGGGCAGCAAGCAGCGTATCATTCATAGGTATAGTCATATCAAAAAAAGATGCCCTAAGCAATCAGCATCTTCCGTCGGTTGAAAGATTCTCAAAATTACAGTATTTTATAACAAGCGGGGAACAGAAAGAACGATGCGGATATATATTCAGCGGCGGTGCCGCTGTTGATTCGTGAATTACTGGATATATTCTGCCTGACGATTCCTGAAGCTGCTTTGCTGATGTAAAGAAGTGAGACGTACAGCTATGATCTCGTGAATATGCAGTGTCTGCCTCCGGGATGGTGAGTCCTCCTTTTGATTCGGGATGTGAGTCAGACTGCTGTGCCTATATGTATAAGTAGTGCGGAATCGATATGATTCATCCAGAGATGAGTAAGTGGAGAAGGTAATGACTGAAAAAATCAGCGGAATGCTCAATGAAGAGAAATGGACCCGGGCAACGATAAACAGCTACACCGTGGCTAATTTCGACGAACTAGATTCACTTCTTTTCGACGACATCAACAGGATAGACTGGGTTAAAATAAAGGAACTCTGTGATGAGCATCTGAGCCATACCAAAAACAGCATCATTGCCCTCTATATTTCGGGCATCATCTCGCTCGAAAAGCACCTTATTGATGATTCCAACCTCATACAGCTCATAAATCTTTTCTATGACAACAGAAAATGGGGAATTGTGGAATTTCTCTGCACGCGGCTGCTCTCCTACGGAGAGAACGCGGTAGCACTTCGTTCCCTCGCTGACTGCTATGACAGCACCGGAAGAGAAGAGGAGAAATATGAAATCTGGGAGCGGCTTGTCAAGGTAGACTACGATGAGATTGACATTCTCAAACTCATCGGTGAACGATATGAAGAGCAGGATGAGATCGAAAAGGCTCTCTACTACTACAAAAAGGCTCTCCACCGCTACATCAACACAAAGAACTTCTCGCAGATCAAAGACATCTGGCACAAGCTTCTTGTCCACGCGCCGACAGACTACGATAACCAGTTCAACATCGTCTCACGGGTTGCGAAAACCATCAACAAAGACCGCGCCTCTCAGATGCTTGAGGGAATGTATGAAATCTACGAATCAGCGAAAAGCTGGGAGAAAGCCATAGAGATACTGAAAGAAATTCTTCAGCATCAGCCGGGTAATGCCGATGCACGGGAGCGGCTCATTCATTGCTACAGGCAGAAGTATAAGAATCACAGCAAACTTGAGGACTACATTGAAAAGACCAACCTTACCCAGTCCTACCGGGATGCGAATGCCGCTATCGCAGATTTTGAAAAGCATATCGGTTTTGACCAGGGAACGTTTGTTTTCCACAAGACCTGGGGCATCGGAAGAATTCAGAAGATTCTTGAAGATACCCTGATCATAGACTTCATAAAGAACCGTAACCATTCCATGGCCCTCAAGATGGCCGTCAATGCCCTGCAGATTCTCCAGAAAAACCATATCTGGGTGATTAAAAGCGTATTCCCCAAAGAGAAACTGAAGGAGAAGGTGAAAGAGGATGTTCTATGGACGCTCAGGACAATTATCACCAGCTTCGGCAACTCGGCCAGCATGAAAACCGTCAAGGCAGAACTTGTTCCCTCGATTCTTACCGCGAACGAGTGGCTTACCTGGAACACCGCGGCGCGCAAGCTGCTGAAGACAGATCCCTACTTCAGCGTCAATCAGGATAAACTTGATGAGTACTCCGTACGTGAGACCCCCATTTCGTACGAGGAGAAGACGCTGAGCATGTTCAAGGCTGATAAGGACTTTCTGCAGAAGGTCAAGATACTTCGGGAATTTCTTGAAAACAGCGACCCGGAGTCTGACTTTTTCTCCGAAATCTTCAGTTACTTTATCAATAACGTAAAAAGTTTTTCCAGCGTAAATGATAACGTTATAACCAGTTACTTGATTGTGAAGAGACTGATGAAAGCGTACCCGTTCCTCAATCAGACAATTGAAGTAGGCTTTTCTGACCTGCTTGGTGAAGTCACCTCGATGGAGCAGACCTTTGCCGCCCTTCCCGACGCTGAACTGAAACGTTCGTTCCTTGAGGAGATCATGAAAATTGATCCCCATTGGGACCAGACCTTCAAGAGGCTCTTCCCCTACTATCAGAGCACGTTCATCATTGATGAACTTGACGATCGCGGGAAGAATGAAACGCTTATGCATCTCTTCCGCGACTCCTATCTTCGCCACAAAGAGCAGCCGGAAACATTTATCTGGCTGGTAAAAAATTACAACGAGGGGTACTGGGAGCAGAATATCGGGCTGCCGCTGGAGAAACTGCTGCTGGCCCTGCTCCACCTTCTCGATATAGCCAACAGAGCTATCGAAAGCAAACGCGATGTAAGCACGAACCGCAGGATAGCCAAGTCTATCTCTCAGATACTCTTTTCCGAAAAGAACCTGCACACGTTCTTCAAGAAGAGTGATGCGGATTCAATTCAGCGGGTATACAGTCTGGTGAAAGATGTCGGGGAGCTTGACCCTGCGGTCCTCATTGAGCTGAAGCACATCATTAAAGAACGATTTCCCGACTTCATCTTTCTCGGTGAGGAACAGAGCCAGAAAGTCACCGTTTCCGGCGGACTGCTGGTTTCCCAGC